>DNCM01000137.1 GCA_003498085.1 bacterium | reverse complement strand
TTATGAGATGGGGAAGTTCTGATGGGAAGGCAATTACTTTACATCAGTTGGGAAGGATTGCACAACAAAGAAGGCAATTCGATATTGCAGAGAAGTGGTATCGCATGAGCTTAGAGATAAAGGAAAAGTTAGAAGATGAATATGGGAAGGCAATTACTTTACATCAGTTGGGAATGATTGCAGAGGAGAGAAGGCAATTCGATGAGGCAGAAAGACTATATCTACAGGCAAAAGCTATCTTTGAGAAATACAAGGACAAACATTCACTATCCATCGTTTGCGCCTCATTGAAGCGATTAGAAAATCCAATCAGCACAACGACATTATGAATAGGAGAAAGGGTCGATTGAAAGGGTTAAATATGAGTTTTTAAAGTAACTGTGCCTAAAAGCACTTCATCGTTTTCTTCGCCAAGGATCACTGCTGTATGAGCCTCTCCTCGTGGAAGGATAACTTTCGTTAAAAAATTTAAAATTCTGTCTTTCCTGTAAAATTAAATTTATCTATCTTAATGGCTGGAACATAGCTTCCACCACCTACCTCCATGATCATCCCTTCATGTGCAAGTTTTCTTTCAGAAGAAAGCATAGAAACACAAGAAAATGCATCTATTATAGACTGTGTAAATCTCATATTCTTTATTGGATATACTATCTTTCCATTTTCTATGAAAAATGTTCCATCCCTTGTCATCCCAGTAATTGTTGTACTTATTGGCTCGACGATATTTGTATAATGGAATCTTGTTACTAAGATTCCCTTCTTTGTATTCTTTATCATCTCGTCCTTTGTCGGCTCTCCCCCTTTCATGAATAGGTTCAGTGGGATTGGCCCTAGTGTATTCGGCTGAAAGAGGGAATGTCCAGTCGATGTCTTCCCCTCTTTGTTTGCCGTATATGAATCATAGACTAAGGCTTTACATACCCCGTTTTCAATAAGTGTAACTTTTTGTTTGGGAGTACCTTCAAAGTCAAATGGCATGCACATTCCAGCTAGGTCTAGCCCATCATCCCATATCGTTATATTATCACCCATTATTTTCTGCCCCATCTTTCCGCAGGCAAAACTCCTCTGCTCCTGATATGACAAAGCACCAAGACCAAGATAGCCAAGGAAAAATATCATGTCAGAGACTGCAGGTTCTTCTAAGATAACCTCGTATTCACCCTCCTCTATTTCTTTTGGATTCTTTCCCATACATGCCTTTTCTAATGCTATTTGGGCTAATCCTTCTATATCTAGCTTGTTTATATCCCGAGAAATCCCCGAACTATAGCCAGTTGCCCCGTCTTTTTCCATAATGACAACAAGAGAGCATGATGTAAAACTTGCATCGCAAAATAGGGCATTTGAATTTGCAATTAAGATCTTTGTTGTTCCAACAGAATATGCACCATGTGCAAGACAATTTGCCCTTTCTCCAATCTCTATGATTTTTCCTATATCATAAGCTATTCTCTCTGGTGTTGCACTTTCTGTTTCTTTATAGAATAAATCAAGCTTTGGGATAGAGGAAGGATGTGGAAGGCTTAAGAATGGATCTTCTTTTGCAAAACTTGCCTGATGTAATGCATTATCGATAGCTTTTTTTATTGCAACATCTTCTAGTATATTCGTTGACGAAACACCCTGCTTCCCATCCTTTATCACCCTTATCCTTAAGACCGCATCCTTTTCTTTCACATTCTGATGTATCCTATTCTTTGTAAACCTTGTTAGTTTGAAATTTTGACTTATAACGATTGTTTCTATTTCATCACCAGATGACCAATACAAGACCTTCTTCAATATATCCTCATATTCCCTCATAATCAATCACCCCCTAAGTAACTTTCTAGGTTTACTTCCATCGGCAGGTCCAACTATCCCTTCTTCTTCCATCCTTTCCATAAGTCTTGCAGCCCTATTATACCCTATCTTTAGCTTTCTTTGGAGCATAGATGTTGAACCATAACCTGCAAGCTCAACTAAAGAGACTGCTTTTTCATAAAGGCTATCATCTATCTCCTCATCTTCCTCAACCCTTTCTCTCATCTCCTCGTAAGTTAGTTCCTTTTTCTCTAATCTTATTCCCTGATTACTGATAAACTCAACAACCATCTCTATCTCAGAAAGAGAAACATAGGCACCTTGAACCCTGGTTGGTTTTGAACTGCCGGCTGGTAAAAATAGCATATCTCCCTTACCCAATAGTTTTTCGGCACCCATTGAGTCTAATATCGTCCTTGAGTCAACACGAGAAAATACCTGGAATGCAATCCTTGATGGAAAGTTTGCCTTGATCAACCCAGTTATCACATCAACGGATGGTCTTTGCGTTGAGATGATGAGATGTATTCCAACAGCCCGTGCCATTTGGGAAAGCCTAGTTAGAGCCTCTTCGCAGGATTGCGTAGATACAGCCATAAGGTCTGCAAGCTCGTCGATGACAACAACGATATATGGCATATCGCCAATTCTTTTGTTGTATCCACCTATATCACGGACACCAGCACTTGCAAGGATTTTGTACCTCTCTTCCATCTCCTTAATAAGCCAATTTAGGCTAATAATTGCCTTCTTTGAGTCATGGATAACGGGTGTAAAGAGATGGGGAATGTCAGAGAATACGGTCATCTCGACCCTCTTTGGATCAATTAAGATAAAACGCAGTTCATGTGGGGATGCCCTATATAGTAGACTTGTAATGATAGATGCAAGGCATACACTCTTTCCAGAACCAGTTACACCCGCAACGAGGAGGTGTGGCATAGAAGCGAGGTCAACGATTATTGGGCATCCAGTGACATCTTTTCCAAGAAAGAATACGAGCAATGATTCATGTTTTTTGAACTCCGATGAAGAAATTCCTTCTTTAAGAACGATTATCTGCTTCTTTTGGTTTGGAATCTCAATGCCAATTGCCTGTTTTCCTGGGATTGGTGCCTCAATCCTTACAGCCTGTGCGGCAAGCGCTAGGGCAATATCATTTGATAAACTGGATATCGAGCTTACCCTGACACCAGGTGCTGGCTGGACTTCAAAAGATGTTATTGTTGGTCCCCTGTTTATACAGACAACCTTTGCCTCTATATTGAATTGTGCTAATGTTTTCTCGAGCTGTTTTGACATATTGAGGAGATCTTCCTTTACCTCTTTTTCTGGGATGATTATAGGGTCAGAAAGTAGAGAAACAGGAGGGATCTGATAAGTCTTTTCTATTCGTTCCTCCACCTCTTCTTTTTCTTCTTTCTCCCCTCCCCCTTCTCTTAATAGAACAATTTTTGGTTCTTTTTTTACTGCCCTTTTCTCTGTTTTTGGAAGCCTTTTAATCTGCGGCATTCTAAAATTTTTAATGGGATATAAAACTGCTCCACCCGAAAGATAAATTATAAGGATTAAAAGGATGCTTATAACAATGATGTATGAACCAATCTCCTTAAAAAGATACAAAAGAAACATCCCTACTTTAAACCCAATTATCCCTCCTCTAAATAGCGAAAATTCTCTTGATGGACTTAAAAGTGGAGAAAAAAGAAGAGAGATTATAAAAACAAGTAGGAATAAAGAGACAATTTTTAACAGAGAAATCTTTTTTTCTTTAATCATTGATATTACAATAATAAATATTACAATAGGAATTAACAGTGCCCCTATTCCAAATAAAAATATAGACCCTGTTGCGATATAGGAACCAAAGGGACCAATGGGATTATAGCAAGATAAAGCCATCTTCCAATCAGAGGGTTTTACATTCCAAAACGAAATTACAGAGATAAACAACAATATAGAAAAAGATATAAGGGCTATACTAATGATTATTCTTTTTATATCCATAAATATATCTATATCACAACCACCTTTTTTTCTTAAAATAAGCAAACATAGAAATGACAACACTAAACATTATTCCGATACTCACAAGCCATCCTTTTATCCCCCACCCAAACTCAGGAATCGCTACGTTCATTCCATAATAGCTTGTAATAAGTGTAAGTGGAAGGATGAATGTTGCAATTAGGGTCAAAATTTTGACAATCTGAGCAAGCTGTGCAGACATATTTGCAAAACATACCTGAAGTATGTTTGTTGTTGCGTCCCTAAATGTTTCAAGGGTTGAGTTTATCCGTAAAAGGTGATCATTGATATCTTTAAAATAAACGATTACAGAGTCACTTATCAGATCAATTGGCTTTTTTATTAATTGGTTAATTACTGCCTGTTGGGAAACGATCGTTCTTTTCAATGAGACAATCATTTTTTTTAATTCAAATAGGAAATTTATAACATCCTGAGAGGGTTTTCCAACGATATCTTCCTCTGCTTTATCTATTTTCGCATCAATGGTATCTAATAGGAAAAAGAACTTATCTACTGTTCTATCAATGATTGCATGCAGGAGAAAATCAGGTCCCTGTTTTAACAGCTCATCTTTGTCTGCATTGACAATAATCTCTTCTATACTTGAAATACTTCTTTCATGGACAGAGACTAGAAAATTTTTCCCAAGGAATATATCAATTTCACCTATTTCGTTGGAGTTCACAAGACCACAGACAACTATAAAGAGATAGTTATCGAATACATCAAGTTTTGGCTGATTACTGGGAAATATACAATCCTCAATAGAAAGTTCATGGAAGGAGAAGATGTCTTCCAAAAGCTCAAGTTCTGTTTCTTCAGGATCCTCAAGGTCTATCCAAAGAAGGTTCCCCTTTTCTTTGTATTCCTGTATTTTTTCTTTTGGAAAACCAGAGATTATATTGCCATCTTTATAGACAAAGGTTCTTATCACTGTATTACCTCCTCTTCCATATATTCCCTTAAAGCATGAGGAATGATGATTTTTCCATCACTGGTCTGATAATTCTCCAAGATTGCGGCAAAAGTCCTTCCAACAGCCAGACCAGAGCCATTTAAAGTATGAACATATTTAGTTTTCCCTTCTTTTGTTCTATACTTTATATTTCCTCTCCTTGCCTGAAAATCTTCGAAATTAGAACAGGAAGATATTTCAACATATTTTCCCATTCCAGACATCCATACTTCAATATCATAGGTCTTTGATGCCGAAAATCCCAAATCCCCCGTACATAAGACAACAACACGGTAAGGTAATTCAAGCCTTTTTAAAACCTCCTCCGCGTTAGATGTAAGAGTTTCAAGATAGCTATAAGAATCATCCTGTTTTGTTATCACAACAAGCTCAACCTTGTCAAACTGGTGCTGTCTTATCAATCCCCTTGTTTCCTTTCCATAAGAGCCTGCCTCTTTTCTAAAGCAGGGGGTATAGGCTGTATATAAAATTGGAAGGCTTGCTCCGTCCAAAATCTCATCGGAATGGATGTTTGTCAACGGGACTTCTGCTGTTGGAACAAGCCATAAATCAGAATCATCTACTTTAAACAAGTCATCAGAAAATTTTGGTAGTTGTCCTGTTCCTGTCATCGTTTTTGAATTCACAAGGAATGGAGGAGAAATTTCGATATAACCATGTCTTTTTGTATGTAGGTCTAACATAAAAAAAATCAATGCTCTCTCTAACAACGCGCCCTTCCCAAAAAACATAGAGAACCTTGAAGAGGATAATTTTACCGACCTTTCTTGGTCTAATATCCCGAGGTTTTTCCCCAATTCCCAATGAGGTCTTGGGGTAAATGAAAATTCCTTTGGTTTTTCCCATCTTTTTATTTCCTGATTGTCTTCTGGTGTTTTTCCATAAGGGACAGAAGAATGTGGGATGTTTGGAATCGAATATAGGATTTCATCAAATTCTTTTTCAACATCCCTTGCTATTTCTTCAAGATACTTTATCTTTTCCGAAAGGTCTTTTGTTTTTTCAATGAGTTCCATTTCTCCTTTGTTTATCCTCTCTTGGATCTTATTCCTTTCTCTTCTTGCCTCATCTATTTCTTGAATAAGCTTTCTTCTTTTCTCTTCCTTACTTTGAAAACTATCGAGTATGCTTGTTGAATATCCCCTTTTTTCTAAACCCTCCTTCACTAATTCAATATTTTCCCTTATAAACTTAATCTCTAACATAATTTCTCCTCGATTACTTTTCTCATCATATCTGTTGGAGGATAAATTCCTGTCCATTTTTCAAATGACAAAGCCCCTTGATGGACAAGCATCCCTATTCCATTCATTATTTTTGCCCCTTTTCTCTCTGCTAATTCCAATAACTTTGTTTTTTTAGGATTGTAAATTACATCACAAACAAGAAGTCCTGAATGAATATAGGATGGATCAATAGGAAGTGGGTCATCATTCTTCATTCCAAGTGGGGTTGCATTTATTAAAAGCCTTACGTCCTTTGTTTCTTTTTCTAGTACAACTTCTGTTGCATATGCCTTTTCGATGACTGCCTTTAGGCTCTCTGCCTTTTCTTTTTCCACATCAAATATAGCTATTTTTTTTACACCTTCTTTTGCTAAAAGAACACCTATTGCTCGACCAGCACCCCCTGCACCAATTAAGACAATCCTTTCTCCTTTTGGAAAAAAACCGGCTTCTTTAAGCGATCTGACGAAACCCTCTCCATCTGTATTCTCTCCAATTATTTCACCATCTTTGAATACAATAGTATTTACTGCACCAATTTCCTCTACCTCTTTACTTATCCTTGTTGTATACTTCATTACCTCAATTTTATAAGGAATCGTAACATTTACACCAACAACACCTAAATTAGAAAGTCCAAATATTGCATGCTTTAGTCCTTCTGGTTTTACCTCAAATGGCACGTATATCCAATCCATACCCAAAAAAGAGAAACAAACATTGTGCATTATTGGAGAAAGGGTATGACCCAAAGGATAACCAATGATTCCAACAATTTTTTTCATTAAAGAATAATTATACAGAAATAAATATAAAAAAACTATTAAGTTTTTTTAAAAAAATGCCGATATAAAAAATAGGATGAGTAGTAATGTTCCTCCCGTGGGAAGTGGTGTTGGAAATTTAAGTATGCATAGAATAGGGCTCGGAAGAGAGGATTTTCTTAAACTACTTGTTACCCAGATGAAAAATCAAAATCCTTTAGAGCCACTACACCATCATGAATTCATAGCCCAGCTTGCAACATTTTCAACACTTGAACAGGTAATACAACTTAATGAAAATTTTGTTAATTTTACAACTCTAACTTCAAAGGCAAATGTTTTGTCTATGTTAAATAAAGAAGTCAAAGTGAAAGCAGATACTGATGAGATAATAACTGGAAAGGTCGTGGAAATCGGGTTTGAAAAGGAAAAAATAATGGTTACCATCTCCCATCCAGGTGGTATTTTAAATGTAGGCCTTGATAGCCTAGTATCTGTAAAAAATTAAAGGAGGTTAAGAGAGATGCTGACGTCAGTTTATTCAGGTATTACAGGGATGCGAATCCATCAATTATGGTTTGATGTGATCGCAGGGAATATGGCAAATGTAAATACGCCAGGATACAAAAGATCAAGGGTAGCCTTTGAGGATTTGCTCAATCAAACCCTTCAGGGTGCCATGCAACCAACGGATAAGCTTGGTGGAATAAACCCAATGCAGGTTGGTTTAGGCGCAAACGTAGGTATCATTCAGGTTGTCCATACCCAAGGAACTGTCAGGCAAACGAATGTTCCAACAGACCTTCTCATAAATGGAGAGGGATTTTTTGTCCTCTCTGACAGTAGTGGTATCGATAAATTCACAAGGGCTGGAAGCTTTGGGTTTGATAGAGCGGGAAATTTAATAAACCGTTCGAATGGTTTCCGTGTTTTGGGATGGAATGCAGAAAGAGATCCAGTCACGGGACAGCTGATAATCGATGAAAACAACAGGACAAAAATAGACATAAGTAAGGCCCTTGGAGGATTAAAGCTTGTTGAAAATGATATCATGAGCCCAAGAGTAACATCGAAGGTTGTTTTTGAAGGAAATCTTAACTCCACAACAAAGACTGCTTATGACTCAGTTTCTCTTAACCTTGCAAAATATATAAAGAGTGTTGTCCCTGTATCAAAAGGGGGTTTTGGTATTAACCTTGCCCAATCTTGGGATTTAGCAAACTTTGAGAATACACCAACAGGAAAAATAACACTTGGGCCAGAAGGTGCAAGCCAGGCATTTGCTCTTGGCTCAAAACCACAAGATCTTATCGATGCAATAAATAGCAATTCTGAAACGACAGGAGTAAGCATAGAATATACTCCAGATGATAAGTTTGTCCTAAAGATAGATCCAAATAATCTAAGGGTAAAAGAAGCGGGAGGAAGGATTATTATTTCTGAGGCACCTGCAGCTGGAAAGACAGGGTTCTTCACAGAGGCAAAGATTCCAATAGGGGTATACAATGCATCTGTTGATGTAAGATTTGATTTTGATCATATCCTCGACCCGACGAATCCAGATAATTACTATTTAAGGTGGAAAGCGGTGAATCCGACAACAGACGAAACTATTGCAACAAATGCCTATTATTACAAGAAGGATGATTATGGGGTTGCACCTGGTCAGGTAACAGATGAATTGCTTGGATTCTCTGATGGTAAGAGATTAGTATACGAATTTGACAGTCCAGATGTTGATCCAACAGCCCTTCAGGTTTATGTTACAGATCCAGTTACGGGTGAAAAGTATCTTGCAACTCCATATAAACTCCCTGCCTCAGATAAGCTGCAGGATGGTTATGCTGTTCCAGATGTCAGCGCAGATAATCCAAGGACTTTCTTCTATTATTATTTTGATGACAATGGACAGACAGAGCGTATCAATCCCCTTACTGATGTTGGTGCTGGCGGAGAGATAGATATTGGAAAAAGCACGAATGGTGTTGATAGAATAATATTCATTAGATCAGTCAAGATTGAAAAAAAAGAAGATGGTAAACTTTCATATGCAGAAAAATATGGTACACCTGTTACTGGTTCAAAGATAACAGCAGATTATATAAGGAATGGTTTTAATATGAGCTCATCAACGATTGATCCAACAACATTACAGATAAGGGTAGAGGGAGAGACAAAAGAAAGGGTTTCGTATACATTTAATAACAATATGGGAGTAGGTGGAAAGGACCAGGTAACATTCTTTTCAACCGTATCTTCTGAAGAGGTTGTTTCAAATTCCCTTGATATATCAAAGCCATTTCATATGGCAGGCTTTAACACTACAACAGACCTTGTAATGCCAGAATCTGCTTTGGATTCAAAAATTACTATCGCATGGGGTGATGCAACAGTAGGGAAACAGTGGCAATCTGCACAGTTGAAAGACTATGGAAGTGTTGCAGACTTTTTGGCAGCAGTTGAAGCAGGTGTGAATGGGAAAGCAAATGCAAACGTGATAAAATTTACCTACGATGGTGTTGAGGATCGTTTTAAGCTTGAAAATAACCAAGGGATATATATCTGGCAGTCTAGGATAGATTCTACCACAGGTAAGGAGACAGATGCACTCGAAGGTTTTCTTACCCATGCAAAGCTACCAGGAGAAGGGCTTGGGACTTTTCATGATGATCCTACAAGTGCGACATACCTTCCTGCATTTACAAATTCAAAGTCAAGGGAAGAGGTCGTTGCAGATCGCCTTGATCTTAGTAAAGGGTTTCCCTATGCAGGTTTTAACAATGGGTTTAGGGATGCTGAAAAAGACCAGGAAACAACAATAACATTTACTTGGATAGATGCAGAGGGTAACAATTGTAGTTGGACAGCACCAATACTTCAGAGTTATAATGCTGCTGGAACTGGGATACTTCAATTTATAAAGGATGTAAATCAAGCTGTTGATTCTGAGAAGGGCTCTCCACTTCCAATAACTCTAAGATATGACCAAGATACAGATAGGTTTACCATTGTGAATACGAATCCAACCGTAATGGTAAGCCAAATAACCCTTGATGGATTTTTGACAAAGGCAAAACTACTAACTACAGGACTTGAGGCGGTTCCTGTTCCAGTATCACCAACAGAGGGTGGAAGGATAGCTACTGCAGACTATAATTATAATAAGACTGTTGAGGCAAAAGGGATTTTACAGCTTAACCAAGAAAGAATGGTAATAAACAACTTTCAAGATACAGAGTCTGTCCCTGAGATTACATCGAGCATGGAGGTAATAGATGGTCCAGAGGCTGTAAATCTTGCTGGAAATTGGAGCCAATTTGACTCAGGAACAGTGAGTGGAACGGTTACAATAACAACAGATTCTGGGATATATACATCGAAGGAGATAAACATCTCTAATTACCCAACAATACAAATACTACTGAATGAAGTAAATGCATCGGATGCAAGGGTAGTGATGGATTATGATCCAACAACAGACAGATTTAGACTAAAATCATTGACAGAGGGTGCGCGTATTACATTAGAGGAAACAGGAACGGTACCATTCTTCTCAGAGATAAACTTCTCGTTGGGAACTATTGAGGGTGGAAATAACAATGGTGTTATGGACCTTGCAACCGAAAGACCTACTCCAGAGGACGGATGGTCCGATACGACACAAGCTGAAGGAACAGGAAAGGACTTTATAAGGGTAAATGTTGCTTCAAATGAGGTAAAAGGGGAGGTTTTGGGAAATGCAGGGGCTGGAAAGCCAGGGACACAGGTAGTAAAGCATAACCTTGGGAAATTAGATGCTGTTGATAGTGCTATCGGTTACTGGACAATATCTTTACCAGATGCAGATGTTGACAGAGATACTGTTGTTGTCTATTATCAAATAGCCGAAGATCCTCATATTATGTTATCAAAAACACAGGTTGAGTTTTTAGATAATACAGGAGTAGGAGGAGAAGACCAATTAAAGATAACACCAAAAAATGATATTCCAGCTGAAGGTAATTTCCTCTATGTAACCTATACGAGACTCAATGCATTTGACCTTAAAAATCCAGATGCTGATCCGACAAGCTTTATTCTTAAAGTGAACAATGTAATCCAAAGTTCTGCAGATTATACATTCGTAAATGGCGGTGGTGCAAATGGTGTTGATATGGTGATACTTAAGAAATCGTTCGGAACAGGAAAGGTTGAGGCCGATTACCGCCAAGTATCTCCCCTTTCTTCCGATATATTCATTCCAAATGGAAATCAAGGCCCCGAAAAAATAACATTTATTCCGAATACATCTGTTGATACAACATATCCAGGATTTAAGACATCAGACTTAGGCATGCCAACAACTGCAGCTATGAATCAGAATTATATATTCAATGCATCTAGGACAGTCTATGATACCTTTGGAAAATCTTGGAAGGCTACATTTTCATTCGAAAAGCTTGGTCCAAACAGATGGTTGTGGAGTATCATTAACCCATCAGACGAAGAAAAATTTGGAGGATATGGCATAGCAGTATTTGATGAGAAAGGCAATTACGATAAAGAGGCATCAAGGATATTTGAATCTCCATCTGATGAAAGGGCACCCGGAACAAGATTTAAGGGCATTTTATTTGACCCAGAAGGAGTTAGTGTGGGTGCACCGGCTGTTAAGATAACCCCTGATTTTATAAAGTTTCATCAATATGCTGCAGCGACTTCAAATGCAAGTATTTCCCAAGATGGTTATGAAACTGGAGTCCTCAAAGGAAGGAGCATAAATACTCAAGGTGTGATTGTCGGAACATACACTAATGACCAGGTTCAAGAGCTTGGACAGATAGCCTTGGCAACTTTTGTAAACAATTCTGGTCTCCTTAAAGAATCAGATACTCTATTTATTGAAACCCTAAGCTCTGGAAAGGCATCGATTGGAAAACCAGGAGTTGGAGGAAAAGGCACTATCCAATCTGGACAGCTTGAGATGGCAAATGTTGACTTGGTTGAGGAGTTTACAGACTTAATAATTGCTCAGCGTGCATTCCAGGCAAATTCAAGGATAATCGTAACAGACGACCAGGTATTAACTGAAATAGTCAATTTGAAGAGGTAATAAGATATAATGTCGGGTGTCAGGTTATGATACTTGATACCTAGCTAATGATTGAACTTACAAGGTTAAATGGGAAGGTTTTCTTTCTAAATCCTCACCAGATAGAGATAATAGAAGAAACTCCAGATACTATTATAACCCTAAATTCTGGACAGAGGTATGTTGTCAAAGAATCCCTTGACAAGATAGTTGAACTTATAATAGAGTATAGAAAGAAAATTGGGATATTGGGGAATGAGTAATGGCAGAACCTCTGACAGAAGAAGATTTATTATTGGATGAGGAGCCAAAAAAAAGTTCATTATTGGCAAATCCTATTGCTCAGATTGCAACAATAGTTACTGTAGGAACTGTTGCTATTGTTCTTTCTGCAATCGTCTCTTTTTTTATTGCAAGTAGATTTAAGCCATATAATCTTGTTATTGATCCCATAAAGGAGAAAAAGATTGTTCTTCCAAAAAAACCTTACAGTGCTGCAAATATGGGAGACTTTCTTGTCCGCTTGACAGATCCCGATGTTCCAAGGTATCTTAAGGTTAAGGATTTGTCCCTTGCTTATGATGGACTAAGGCATAAACGCCTTGCTCCAGAGATCGGTGAAAGGAAGAGGCAGATAAAGGCATTGATTAATGATATTTTGATAACTAAGTCGTCGGATGTTGCAACTTATGAGGGAAAACAGGCTTTAAAAAAGGAGCTTATAGAAGAGATAAATAAACTATTCTCTCATGGAAAGATAGAAAATGTTTATATGGAGGTACTTATCCAATAAAAAATGGCAGAAGAAGAAAGAGAAGAGGAAGTAGAAAAAAAAGAAGAAAAGAAATTTGCTCTGCCGAAGGGTCCAATCATTATCATCCTCTCTGTAATCATTGGTATCGTTCTTATTATTACAACAGCCATTATTGTTGTAAACAAGGTATTAAAAGACATCAAAACTCCTCCACCTATAAAGATAGACGAAGAAAGAGAAACCCATCTTCCTAAAGGTCCACTGCATAGCTTTGAAATTGGTGAATTTCTTGCAAAGATTATAAATCCAGAAGAGCCTACATATGTAAAGATAGAAAAGCTTAGTCTTGCCTATAACAAAGATGAATATGAGTTTCTTTTAGATGAACTTAACGAAAGAAAACTGCAGATAAGAGATATTATAAATACGATTCTTATTTCATCAACAAAGGAAATAGAGACAGCAGAAGGGAAAGAGGAATTTAAAAAGAGGATTAGTGATGAATTAAATAAAATTCTTCGTGATGGACAGATTGAAGAGGTCTATTGCGAGCTTATAGTTCAGTGAAATGTTTGATTTTTTGAAAGATCTTCCACTACCTATATTTATTTCTGTTGCTGCTATTATTATTGCAATTATTCTTGGGATTAGGGGAATGCTTCAGGAAAAAAGGTTTAAATTTATAAGACAAGAAGATGCAAAGAAGATAGAAGCTCTGGCAAAAGAAAGAGAAGATTTAAAAAAAGAGGTTATACGCAAGCTTGATATGCTATCAAAAAGCACTGATGAAGAAAGGAACACTCTTCTTGAAATCCTTAAAAGAAGAGATGAGAGGCAATTAGAGGAAAAAGAAGATCTTACAAACTGGCTTGAATATAGGATGACAAGGCTTGCTGATGATATAGAGAATAGAATAAGGGAAAGGCTAAGTCGCATTCAGCATCAAATCGATGATGTTAATACACGGATTGCAAAGTTGGAAAAGCCTAATGGTAGTTAAAACTACAATAATTTTCCTTCTTGTTTTCTCATCTCTTTTTCCTTCTGCAAAAGATGATTATAAAGAAGGGCTTATCCTTTTAAAAGCCAAAAGATACAATGAGGCTATTTTAAAATTTAAATCCTCCATTAAAAAAAACCTATATTATAAAGAAAGTTATAATAAACTTGGTGAAATCTACTATGAAATCAAGGATTATAAATCAAGTATAAAATTTCTAAAGAAAGCGATTGATCTTGACCCATTTTACACTGATGCGATTATAAACCTTGGTCTTGCATATGAAAGTGATGGTCAGGCCAACAATGCCATTTCTTTATGGAAAAAAGCCATCAAAAATGACCCAGTAAATGAAGAATTCCATTATAATCTTGCAAATTGCTTTTATAAAAAAGGGCAAATACTTGATGCAATAAAAGAATACAAAAAGGTAGTAGAAATTGAGCCGTCCTACTTTATGGCGTATATTAAACTCGGCGATATATATAAGGAGAAAAAAGAGAAAGATAAAGCCATAAATTTCTATGAGGATGCAAAGACAAGAAATCCCAAATCTCCAATTCCTTATATCAGCCTTGGAAACTTTTATTATGAATTAGGCGAAACAGATAAGGCTATTTGGGAATATAATAAGGCAATCTCGAGGGAACCAAATTCAATTGATGCAATAAATTGTCTTGGAAGGATATATCTTGAGAAAAAAGATTATGAAAAAGCAGAGAAATTCTATAAAAAGTTAAATGCTCTTGTACAACAAGATCCCTTTTTCAAATATTCCCTTGGCCTTGTTTATGAACTTTCTGGTATGCATGAAGATGCCTTGCTTATCTATGATGATGCTTTGACCTTAGACCCATCTGATAGTATTATCCAATTTAGAAAAGAGGGTTTAGTTAAAAACCTTGAGCCAGTATGGTCCGAAAAAAGAAAGGTTTTGTCTTCTTTGCACCTTAGCCTTGGAGACCAATATTTTAAGGAAAGGTTAATTCTCCTTGCAATCTATGAATATAAAAGGGCAATAATGTTTGACCCTCAAGATACAAAGCCGAGGTTTCGTCTTGCAAGGATATATTGGGATAAGAAAATGCTCTTTGAGGTAGAAGATGAGCTATTAAAGATAATTGAACTTGACCCAGAAAACAAAGAGGCAAAAGATTTACTTGAGAGGGTAGGCTGGGAGAATAGACAAGGTCTAATTTTCAAAGAAAAAAAAGAAGAAATACCCCAATCAACAACAAGACTTTTATTCATCGATTTCTCTTATGACAACCCCATTCTTTTTTATCCATATACAGATGAGTACCTCAATCATCTTACAACAAGTCTTCTTTCATATTCTGAGAAGATAGATGTTGTTTATGTGAGTAAAAAAATTAAAGAAGATGAAGCAATAAAGCTTGCAAGGGAAAATGGATGTAGTTTTTATATTCTGCCAAAGGTAAAGAAGGATCTTGAGAAGATGATCTTTGACGGCCTATTGGTAGATATGGAGGATTTGAGAAAAAAGGAGATAACATCCCAAGGAACAGAAATAAAAGATGTAGTGTT
The DNA here is from genome assembly GCA_003498085.1 of bacterium. GTDB lineage: Bacteria > UBA9089 > UBA9088 > UBA9088 > UBA9088 > UBA9088. The sequence goes on along the minus strand of DNCM01000137.1, from coordinate 6,313 downwards.
TAATTGGACATCACAAATAATAGATACGGTTCCTATTAAGGGGAATATCTTTAGGATAGAAGAGGATAATATCTTTGTAAACATTGGAAGTATCCTTGGAATTAAGGATGGCGATATCCTTGAAGTCTTTGAAGGAAAAAAACAAAAGGCGAAAATAAAAATAACAAAGGCTTCTCCTTATATAAGTAAAGGAGTCGTTATTCTTCCACAGACAGTAAAAGAATTAGATATAAATCAGGAGGTTCGGCTTTCACGGAAAAAATAGAAAAGGCAGTTATTGTTTCTTGTTCTCCAGATAAAAAAGCATCATTTAACGAGCTTTCCTTACTTGTTGAAACAGCCGGTGGTGAGGTTGTTGATGAACTTATTCAAAAAGGAAAAGAGGATCCTGCATTCTTATTGAGGAAAGGCCATCTTGAAAAATTACAAACACTATGTAAAGAAAAAAAAGTGGATCTTGTTGTTTTCAACGAAGAGCTTTCCCCTTCCCAAACAAGAAATTTAGAGAATGAGCTAGATATTAAAGTAATCGATAGGAGTGGAATCATCCTTGACATATTTGCCCAAAGGGCAAAAACAAAAGAGGCGAAGGTTCAGGTAGCTCTTGCACAGAGCTATTACTTTCTTCCAAGATTGGTTGGAAAGGGGGTTCATCTATCAAGGCTTGGTGGTGGAATTGGAACAAGGGGGCCAGGGGAGCAGGCTTTGGAGTACGATAGAAGAAGGATAAGGAAAAGGATTAGTAGTCTTAAAAAGGAACTTTTAACGATAGAAAAGGAAAGAAAGGAGCAGAGGAAAAAGAGAAAGAGAGATTTTCTTCTGTGTAGCATAGTTGGCTATACAAATGCAGGAAAATCAACCTTACTTGCAAGTCTCTCAGATGAGGTAGTTCATTCTGACGACAAACTTTTCACGACCCTTGATCCATTGAGTAGGAGGGTAAGGATTGGCGATTGTGATGTTATCTTTACAGACACCGTTGGATTTATTCAAGACCTTCCAACATGCCTTTTTTCTGCATTTCGGGCAACCCTTGAGGAAATTGTTTTATCTGATATTGTTCTCCATATTGTTGATATAAGCAACCCCAATTTCAAAAATCAGATGGCATCTTGTGAAAGAATCCTTGAAGAACTTTCCTGTGCAAGCTATCCAAGGATAATTGTATTTAACAAAATAGACCTACTTTCTGATCGAGATATCCTTTCTTGTTTTACTCAGGAATATCCACATTCTATCGGAATATCTGCAAAGAACAAAGAAAATATTAATGGGCTTTTTTTAGTTTTTCTTAATCTTCTAAAATCCTTTTTACCTCACAACCTGGAAAATAGAAGGAAAGGATATCTTTGTATGTAAAGCCAAAATCGCCCATTTTCTTTGCACCCCATTGGCAAAGACCAACACCATGACCGTATCCTTTTCCAATAAGCATTATTCCATTCTTTTTTTCTTCTATCCTAAATAGGGTACTTTTTACCTTTGTTGTCCCAAATAGTTTTCTAAACTCATTTCCAAATATCCTTTTTCCATTTATGATTATTTTTGCAACCCTTCCATCAGAAGTATAAATACAATTTATAGAAGATACATTTCCAATATTAAGCTTTGATGAAATATCATCAAAGGAAAGATATAATTTCCAAGAATAATTTGGTGAGCCTGAACAATATGGACAGACAACAGAAGAAAATAAGTTTTCTCTCCCCCCCCATACACTCTTAGGATTCGTTGTTTTTCCACCGCAGGTAGAATGATAATAAATATTTGCAAGGCTTTTATTGTAATAGAGAACTTCGCCTGTTGTCTTATTTACAGCAAAAATTGCCCTCTCGTCTTCTGCATTTATACCCCTATAAACCTGACAGCAGACCTCATCGCATAGATCGTATCCTCTCTTATTATACTTTCCTAAAGATTGATATGCGAATGTCCTTGCAAGGACAGCCTGTGCCTTCAATGTCTCCATTGGCCATTTTGTGTTTATCTCCATTTTTATAACGCCATAAAGGTATTCTTCAATATCTACTGTATTTATAGCCTGTAAGATCTCTTGCTTCTTGTTTATCTCGATTGTTCCCCTATACCTTCTTTTCGAAAGCTTAGGATAAGATTCTCCAACTCCTATTATAAATATTGGTGGTGAAAAAACCCCATACCCTCCTACTATAATACCATTATTATGGGAAACAAGGTTAATACCAGAATTGAATCTTCTTCCTATAAATCCATCTGGTCCATATATCTCAAAGTACCCATCTCCTGAAATCTGGAGGGGATCAGATGTTTCAATGCCAATTCTTATTTCAAAGGAAAATCCTAGGTTAGCAAAAAGTAAAAAGTAATGAATAATAAATGATAAAAATAAACCTTTCACCACTCAGATTGGTCTTTGTTGATATGGTGGTACTATTGGTTCCTGCATAGAAGATGGCGAAATGCCAATTCGTGATTGTGAAGGAGTAGGAGCAGATTGTGTTTGTATCCCAAAGCTTGCTTTGTCAACTGCCCTTAAGGATGCTTCTTCCTTTGATATTTTGTTCTTCATTACCAAAGATTTAAGACACTGGTCCATAGACTGCATTCCATCTCTTGCCCCTGTTTGAATTATGGATGGCATTTGGTGGGTCTTTCCTTCCCTAATAAGATTCTTTATTGCTGGTGTTGCAATCATGATTTCACAGGCAACAACACGACCTTTTCCATCTATAGTTGGAATAAGTGTTTGGGAGATTACTCCAGTAAGTGCTTCAGACAGCTGTGTTCTTATCTGTTGTTGTTGATGTGGAGGGAATACATCGATGATTCTATCTATTGTTTGTGGGGCTGAATTCGTATGTAGTGTTGCAAAGACAATATGGCCTGTTTCTGCGGCAGTTATTGCCATCTGTATTGTCTCTAAGTCCCTCATCTCACCAACTAGTATTACATCTGGGTCTTCCCTTAAGGCACTTCTTAAGGCGATAGCAAAAGAATTTGTATGTGGACCAACCTCTCTTTGGTTCACAAGACATTTTTTATTGCTGTGAACAAACTCTATAGGATCCTCAATTGTTAGGATATGATCTTCCCTTTCTTGGTTAATTAGGTCAACCATCGAGGCTAGGGTTGTCGATTTTCCACTTCCTGTTGGTCCTGTGACCAAGATAAGGCCCTTCTTTGACCTTGCAAGACTGTTTACAACTGGTGGAAGGCCAAGCTCCTCGATAGATTTTATTCTTGATGGGATAAGCCTAAATGCCGCAGATTCTCCCCTCCTTTGATAGAATGTATTTACCCTGAACCTCCCAATCTCGACAAGCTCAATGGCAAAATCTATCTCATGCCTTTCCTCAAATTGCGCCTTTCTCTCATCTGTTAAAACCTCATAAATCATTTCGTGGATTCTATCTTTGCTATATATCTCATCGTCTACTTGAGTAAGGGCTCCGTGAATTCTTAGCAGAGGAGGAGCACCAGCAGACAGATGAAGGTCTGACGCCCCTTTTTCCTTACACATAATCAATAGGTCTGTTATTTCATACATTTTTTCTTCTTATTTCGATAATTCCTCCTTTTACAGCATCGTCAATTACCCTTTTTATCTCATTGAATAGATATTCCTTACCCGATAAAGACAACGTCATAATTGCAGCCTCTTCCCCTTCCTCTCTTACTATCTTTACACTCTCAAATATAAAGGATAACATATCAAGGATGTTAGTTTTTGAGCCCAATGATGGCTTAACAGTATACCCTGTCATCTTCTCCATTTCCTCAATGCATTTCTTGTCAAGGGGGTCTGTCATAACAACGGAGAGCTCATTATCAAATTTCATAATAGGGATAGCAAAATGGCTTTTTAAGAAATCGTAGGGAAGAAGATATGATGCGTTCTTATCTATCATTGATGGTGTAAGGGTAACATAAGGAATGTCAAGCTGGTGTGATAATGCACAATTTAAGGCATCCTCTGTTAAAACTCCTAAATCCTCAACCAAAATTTCACCTATTTTCTTCTTTTTTTCTTGTTTTTTTTGAATCGCGAGTCCTTTTTTAAGATCTTCATCAGAGATAAGATTAAACTCATTAAGGATCTCTCCAATAAGCTTTTTTTCTTCCTTTTTTCTGATAATCTCCCTTTCTTGTGGTACCTCTTCTCCGAATGTCCAGGAATAAAGCTTTGCATTCTCAACAGCTAATGCAATCTGGTTTGCTAATAAGATGAGAAAGTCTATCTCATCTTCCTCAAACGCCTCCTTTCCTATCTTATTTATTATCTCAATAACACCGATAACCCTTGTTTTTCCTCGTAATGGTGCAGCTATGATAGACTTTGTTTTAAACCCCGATGACTCATCGACATGCTTTGCAAATCTTTCATCACGAGCTACATCCCGAACAAGTAATGGTTTATTGTTCTGAGCAACCCATCCTGCAACTCCCTCTCCCATCTTTAACCTAATTTCCTTTATCCTTTCCCTTTTTTCACCCTCCACAACCTCAAATACAAGTTCATCTGTTAGTTCATCGATGAGCATAATGGAAGAGGCTTCGGCAGACATTGTCTTTGTAGCTAATCTCATTGAAACATCAAGAAGATCACTTATTCTATGAGTTGCATTAAGGATAAGACCAACATCGATGAGTGACCTAAATGCTTTCGCCCTTTTTTCTGTCTCCTCTTTTAATCTATCATTTTCCAAAAGTAAGGCCGTCTGATAAGATATTGTTTCCAAGATATCAAGATCTTCGTGGGTAAATACCCCTTTTTCTAATTTATTTATAACCTCAATAACACCAAAGATTTTCCTCTTAAGCTTTATAGGCGATGCCATAATGTTATAGGTTTTAAAGTCTATATCGTCTGCTATCTTTTTATAAAACCTCTCGTCCTTATTAACATCTGGAATAATAATACTTTCGCCACTCTCTGCAACACACCCAGCAATTCCTGTGCCTATTTTTACTCTGTATCTTTTTACCTCATCTTTTTTTTCTCCCTTTGCTACCTTAAAGACAAGATCATCACCCTCTATAAGAAGTAAAGAGCCAGCATCTGTTTGTGTTGTCTCAAGAACAATGTCCATAAGCTTCTCAAGGCAGTCGGAAAGGGGAATGGGTAAAACCATAAGCTCACTTATCTTCTTTAATGCATCTATTTTTTTCATAAATTATCTTCTTAAATCTCAAGCCATGAGTGGCAATAAAGTACCTCGTTCCTTAGGACTCTTATTGTTTTCTCAAGTTTTACTTTTTTATCCGAATCAACAACTTCAAGGTATTTATCAACACTTCCTTGTTTCTCAATCCCACAAACTACTTCCATAAAACTATCATCTAAAACATTAACGATTGCAGAAGAAATTCCTGCCTGATAGCAAATACAGTAGGCGCCTCGGTTCATTATTGACCTTAATTCCTCATCTGGGATTCCTTGTGAGACATTTGACAATCCGCAGGTTGACTTTGTGGGTGGTAAGATTAATGATGGAAGTAGCTCCAGAAATTCTGTGAAGCTTACAACTTGCTTTTGGTCAACAATTACTGCAAACATTAAGGGATCAATCCATAACCTTTCATTTGGAATATCTAAAGAATTTGCCCTTTCTGTGATTTGGAGAGCAAGGCTTACTCTTTCTTCAACATCCCTTGGGAGTCCTTGGTCTGTAAGGAGGAGACAGATTATGTCGCAGTCGAACTCAGCAGCCAAAGGAAGCACCTTGGAAAGACGTTCTTCTTGACAAGATGTTGAGTTTACAAGGGGACTTTCCTTACAAACAGAAAGTCCAGCGCGCATCGCTTCTGGATTTGTTGTGTCAAGGGATAAAGGAAGTTTACATACTTCTTGAATGGCTTCAACAATCCATTCCATAAGTTCAGGACCATCTTTTCTTGCTGGGCCTATATTTACATCAAGATAATCTGCTCCCTTTTCTTCCTGTTGTAAAGCAAGTTCCTGAATAGGCTTTTTGTTCCTATTCCTTATCGCTTCTCCTATTTTTCTACTTATTATATTAATACTTTCTCCAATTAGAACCATCTTTTCCTCCAATTTTATATTATTTTACCCTATTTTTGTCAACAGTTTAATTTTTGAATGTCACAGATGGGTATAGACATATAAGCCACCCTGATGAAAAAATAGGTAACTATTCAGCCTTTAGTTATTAGCTATTAGCTTTTGGTTTTAAATCTTCTTTAATTCATTTTATAAGTCCTTGTAGCATTCTACTAATTTTAAAGCTAATAGCTAGAAACCAATAGCTGAATGGTTACAAATAAAGTCAGAAATGTGCCCTTGGGTCAAATATATCCCTCAGTCCATCAGCAA
>DNCM01000114.1 GCA_003498085.1 bacterium | reverse complement strand
GAGACACCAAAACAATTGATCCCAGTATTCTAAATCTACCCCCACCTATCTTAGAAGATTTCTATAGCCTCTTTAGGAACGAGTACAGTATAGGGGGTGGTTACCTTGTGGGTAACGCAGTCAAGGTCTCTTCATTTTTTAATTGACAAATAGCTATTTTTCATTTAATCTAATATTTAAAAAATGGAAAATTTAAAAAATGTTGATAGCGAAGTTTATCAAGCAATAGAGAAAGATAACCAAAGACAAAATAATTCCATAAACCTCATTGCCTCAGAAAACTATACAAGCCTTGCTATTAGAGAAGCGTGCTCTTCGATGATGACAAACAAGTATGCGGAAGGATATCCAGGGAGAAGATATTATGGGGGGTGTGAATTTGTGGATATAGTAGAAAATCTTGCAATTGAAAGGGCAAAGGAATTATTTGGGGTAGAATATGTAAATGTTCAGCCACACTCTGGAACACAAGCGAATATGGCAGTGTACATTGCATTCCTTAAGCCAGGTGATACCATCATGGGTATGGATCTATCGTGTGGTGGCCATCTCTCTCATGGTTCAAAGGTAAACTTCTCTGGTGAAATTTTCAATGCAGTTACATACTGGGTTTCTCCAAAAACATATGAACTGGACTACGACAGCATTCGGGCTTTGGCAAAAAGATATGAGCCAAGAATGATTATCTGTGGCGCATCTGCATATCCAAGGATAATAGATTTTAATATCTTTAAGAAGATAGCAGACGAGGTTGATGCAATCCTGGTTGCTGATATTGCCCATATTGCAGGGCTTATTGCAAGCGATGTTCATCCAAGCCCAGTCGGCACCTGTGATTTAATCACATCAACAACACACAAGACATTAAGGGGGCCCCGTGGAGGTATGATTATGGGAAAGGAGGAATACGGAAGACTTATCGACAAAACTGTATTTCCAGGGATTCAAGGGGGACCCTTAATGCATATCATAGCAGGAAAAGCCGTTTGCTTCAAAGAGGCACTTAGCAATGAATTTAGGGAATATGCAAAGCAGATTGTAAAGAATGCAAAGGCTTTGGCAGATTGCCTCCTGTCTTTTGGATTCAAGCTTATAACTGGTGGGACAGACAATCATCTTCTCCTTATCGATTTAAGGGATGAAGGACTTGTAGGAAGAGATGCAGAAAAGCTTCTTGAGCAACAAGGAATTATTGTAAATAAGAATGCAGTTCCCTATGATTCTCAGCCACCAACGATTACATCCGGCATTAGAATAGGAACACCAGCGGTAACAACAAGGGGAATGAAAGAGGATGAGATGAAAGAAATTGCAAGGATGATAAATACAGTTTTAAGAGATAAAAAGGATGTAAAGAAGGATGTTTTATCCTTATGCCAAAACTTTCCAGTTATCTGACAGGATATCTTCAATCTCTGGAGTTGGACCAAAAACAGACAAACTTCTTTCCTTACTTGGCATAAGGACAATACAAGACCTCATAGAATATTACCCAAGGGCATATCAGGATAGGATAAATATAACAAAGATCTCACAATTAAAGGGAAAAGGCAGGGAAACTATCATTGGACAGACCACAAGGCATATCCCTTATTTGAAAATAAAAAAGGTTGTCATATCCGATGGCACAGGTTCTTGCTTCTTATTATTTTTTGGTGAGAAGGTAGAGAAATTTCTTCCATTGGGGACAAAACTCATTATAACAGGAAGGGCGAAAAGATATAGAGGCTTTTTTTCATTTTCAAACTTTGAGTATGAGATAATAAAAGAAGGTGATGAATTATCTGGTATCGTCCCACTTTATAGATTAACCTCTGAATGGGGAAGATATGGACAGAGGCAGATGAGGAGGATTGTAAAAGCTTGTCTTTCTTTTACAAAGATAGATGACATGTATAAAGAAATTGTTCAGCCCTTGGGTCTTTTTGATTTAGAAGAAGCATTTTTAAATATTCACTTTCCAAGGAATTGGGGTTGTTATCAAAATGCAAGGAAAAGACTTTCTTTTGATGAGCTTTTTCTTCTACAGCTTGCCCTACAATTAAATAAAAAAAGGCTTTCTCTTATGCCAAGAAAGACGATTTATGAAAAACCAAAAACTGCTTTAGAACTCCCATTTGAGCTAACCTTTGCTCAAAAAAGGGTAATATCTGAAATTGAAAGGGATTTTTCTTCTCCGCATCTGATGAATAGGCTTCTCCATGGTGATGTTGGAAGTGGAAAAACAATAGTTGCCCTTTGGATGGCACATTATGTTGCATCGAATGGCTTTCAGGTTGCAATTATGGCTCCAACAGAGATTTTAGCAGACCAACATTATGCCTCTGCAAAGAAGATATTTCAAGATGGAATTAAAATTGCATTGTTAAAAAGTGGTATTTCCCAAAAAGAACAGAAAGAGATAAAAGAAAAAATAGCAAATGGTGAAATAAATATAGTAATTGGAACGCATAGCCTCATTCAGGAGGATGTTTCGTTTAAAAATTTATCTTTTGTTATTATAGACGAACAGCATAGATTTGGGGTCTCTCAGAGACAGACATTAATTGAAAAAGCAAGGGGGCTTTCCTCTTTATTCTGCGATGTCTTGGTTATGACTGCAACACCAATCCCAAGGACATTGGCATTGAGCCTATATGGTGATATGGATATATCCTGCCTTGATGAGATGCCAAAGAATAGGGGAAAAATCATCACTGCTATAAGGTCTGAAAAAGATTTAGAAAAGATATATTTGTTTATTAAAGATAAAATAAGAGAAGGAAGACAAGCATATATCGTCTATCCTTTAATCGAAGAGAGTGAAAAGACGAGCTTAAAATCTATAAAAAAACATTTTGAAAAGCTTTCTAAGATATTCTCTGATTTCAACATTTCCCTTCTCCATGGGAGGATAAAGCCCGAAGAAAAGGAGGAGACTATGAAGGGTTTTTCGGATGGAAAGATAAACATCCTTGTTGCAACAACGGTTATTGAGGTAGGGATCGATGTCCCTAATGCAACGATTATGCTCATTGAAGATAGCGAAAGGTTTGGCCTTTCCCAGCTCCACCAGTTGAGGGGAAGGATTGGAAGGGGTGCTTATAATTCCTATTGCATTCTTATAACAAAGGAACGTATTATAGATATGATAAGGGGAGGTATCAAACCAGATAGGGATGATGAAGACTATGAGGCAGTTGAAAGGCTTTCTGCTATAAAAAACATAAATAATGGGTTTGAGTTGGCAGAATATGATTTAAGAATTAGGGGTTGCGGTGAATTCTTTGGTGAAAGGCAGCACGGCATGCCAGATCTTAAACTTGCAGACCCTATAAGAGATGAAAGACTTTTGGTATTAGCAAAAGATACAGCAAATAACATCCTTGAAAAAGACCCTATCCTTTCTAATTACCCCAAAATAAAGGATCTTTTACTAAATAAATTCAAAGGAAGTATTGGTCTTGGTGTTGTGAGGTAATGTTATTTATGTAAAAACAGTTTTTGATAGATTTTAAAATGAAGCTTAGGGAAATTAGAGAATTAAAAGCAATTGTTGAAAGCCTTAAAAAGAAGGGAAAAAAAATTGTTTTTACAAATGGATGTTTTGATATTTTGCATCCCGGCCATATCTATCTTCTTAAAACCGCAAAGTCCTACGGCGATGTTTTAATAGTTGGACTTAATTCTGATTCTTCTATTTCAAAAATAAAGCCAAATAGACCGATTCTTCCTCAATCTGCAAGGATTGAAGTTCTTTCTAGCATAGCGATGGTCGATTATATAGTGGTATTTGACGATGAGACCCCTCTTGATTTAATCAAGGAGATCGGGCCAAATATTTTAGTGAAAGGTGGGGATTGGAAAGAAGATGAAGTTGTTGGGAGAGATTTTGCTGATTGTGTAAAGATCATTGATTATATCCCAGGTTGGTCAACATCTGGGATAATTGAGAAAATCAAAAAAGAAGCCGATTTATTTTAACACCTACATCAATCTTTATGTATTGCTATTTTGTAAATTCTTAAGTATTCCTCTGCACTCCTTGCCCATCCAAAATCCTCTTTCATTCCCTTCTTTACCATATGATTCCAGATTTTTTTATCCATAAAGCAATCTCCTGCCTTCTTTATACAAGAAACCAAAGCATCCTTTGTATAATCGAAAAATACAAAACCATTTTCAGAATCTCTTATTGTATCGGCAAGGCCACCCGTTTTCCTAACTATTGGTATTGTTCCATATTTTAGAGCAACCATTTGGGTTAGACCACAGGGTTCATAACGGGATGGGATAAGAAAGCTATCGCAACTTGCATAGATCCTTCTTGCTAAACTATCATCAAACTTTATGTTTACCCCTATTTTCCCCTTATATTTTTCTGCCAATTCTCCAAAGATTTTGTGGTACTTGTCCTCTCCTGTTCCCAAGACAACGAACTGAATTCCTAGATTTACGATTTCATCGATTGAATCTGCTGTTATATCGAGACCTTTTTGGTCAGAAAGCCTTGTTACCATCCCAATTAAGAATATATTTTCATCCTCTGCTATTCCCATCTCTTTTTGAAGATAAAGTTTATTCTTTATTTTATTATCTAATGTTTTCTCATCGTAATTATAAGGAATTGCCTTATCATTTTCTGGCTGCCAATAGGTATAATCTATCCCATTTATGATTCCAAACAAAGAATTACTTTTTGCCCTTAAAACTCCTTCCAAGCCATACCCAAACTCTTCTGTTTTTATCTCTTCCGAATAAGTAGGGGAAACGGTTGTAATGATATCGGAATATACTAAACCTGCTTTTAGAAATGAAAATTTTCCCCAATATTCAAGGCGTTCATAATGCCATTCATCCTCTGAAAAGCCTGCAAGAAGCATGGCATCTTTTGAAAATAGTCCCTGATAGCCGATGTTATGGATAGTAAAAACAGTCTTTATTCCATCATAAAACGGGTCTTTGAATACCCTTTTTATGTACCCAGAAATTAAACCCGCTTGCCAATCATGACAATGGATTATATCAGGCTTTATCTTAAATTCCTTAATTGCAAGGAGAACTGCACGGTTAAACAGAATGAATCTTCTATCATTATCAGGATAATCTCCATCCTTTGTTCCATAAAGAAAATCCCTATCAAAGTATTTTGGACAGGCTACAAAATAATAAATAACTCCATCAGATTCTACTTTCTCAATAAAGACTTCTTCATTCTCAACAATAAGTTCTAATTCTTTTTCTGTTTTTACTTGAACTGCTTTATACTTTGGCATAAAAGTATAAACCTTGTTTTTTAATTTTGCTAGTTCCTTTGGCAATGCCCCACAGACATCTGCAAGACCTCCTGTTTTTGCAAATGGCACCATCTCTGGTGTTACTATAACTATCTCCATTTTTTTACCCCCTAGATTAATGTATTACCTCCCAATGCCTTTATAAATAAAGCCTAAATTCCTCATCTTTGATGGTTCGAACATATTCCTCCCATCGATGATTACTGGGTTTTTAAGAAGGGATTTTATCCTCAAAAGGTCTAATTGAGAAAATTCTTTCCACTCAGTAATTATCATTAAAAGATGGGAATTTCTAGATACTTCATAAGGATCATTGCAATAAGTGATTTGAGGAAAAATTATCCGTGTCTTTTCAATAGCGCAAGGATCATAAGCCTTTATATTCGCTCCCTTTTTTAATAGTATTTCAATGATTTTAAGAGATGGAGCTTCCCTTATATCATCGGTATCCGGCTTAAACGAAAGACCGAGTATTCCTATTGTTTTTCCAGAAAGAGAGCCTATTGCATCCTCTGCCTTTTTAATGAAATAAAGCCTTTGCGTCTCATTTATCTCCTTCGTTGCTTTTAGCAATGGAAAATCATATCCGAGTTTTTCTGAAATATGTATAAATGCAGAAATGTCCTTTGGAAGACAAGATCCTCCATATCCAACTCCAGCCTTTAAAAAATCCTCTCCAATCCTTTTGTCAAGTCCAACCCCCTTTGTCACTTCGGCAATATCACAACCTGCGAGGTCACATATCCTTGCTAATCCATTGGCGAATGAGATTTTTATAGAAAGAAAAATATTTGATGCATACTTTATAAGCTCTGCACTCTTTATATCTACAATCAGTATAGGAACAGCTATAGGTTTATAAAGCTTAGAGAGGATACTTATTGCCTTTTCAGAGGATGCTCCAATCACAATTCTATCAGGATGAACAAAGTCGTAGATTGCAGAGCCTTCTCTTAAAAACTCAGGATTTACAGCAAGGTCAAAACAGGCATCATCTGGAAGATATTTTTTTATAATACTTTCCATCCAGTCCGCTGTACCAACCGGAACAGTGCTTTTTTCAACAATAAGCTTATAGCCTTTTATGCTTTTAGAAAGGCATGATGCAACATTCTCAATGGAGGAAAGGTCTGCCTCTCCATTTTCTTTTGGCGGTGTTCCAACACAGATAAAGATTACCTCACTATCTTTGATTCCCTCTTCAATACTATCTGTAAAAGTAAGCCTTCCTTCATTCATATTTAAGGTAATTAATGGTTCTAGACCAGGTTCATATATAGGAACTATCCCATTTTTGAGCTTGTTTATCTTCTCACAATCGTTGTCTATACAGACAACACGATTTCCTAAATCAGAAAAACAGGCGCCTGTTACAAGTCCAGTATATCCCGAACCAATGACTGCAATATTCATTTATTTTTACCTCCTTTTTTGAATCATCTTTTATCTTTTGGAAAATCCTTAAAAATAACTTTGCTTTTATTTTTTGTAAGCTCAATTATTTTATTAGCAAGCGAAAGAATTGTTACTTTGTTCTGCATATAAATATAATATACCAAAGATTAGGTATAAATAGCAAGATTTTATTGTCTTTTTGAATACTTAATCGTATAATAAAAAACAATGAGAAAGCTTTTTCTTTTAGATGGACATTCCCTTGCATATAGAGCATTTTACGCAATTCCTCCATTGACAAACTCAAAAGGACAGCAAACAAATGCAATTTATGGGTTTTGTAATATGCTCCTTAAAATAATAAAAGAGGAAAGCCCCGATTATCTCTGCGTATGTTTTGATTCAAGTGTCCCTACATTTAGACACAATATATTCCCAAAATATAAGGCGCATAGAGAGAGGATGCCACAAGAGATGAGAGACCAGATGCTTTGGATAGTAGAGGTAATAGAAAACCTCGGATGTTCTTCAATCTCTGTCGATGGCTATGAGGCAGACGATGTCATGGCAACCATTGCAAGAAGATTTAAACTTTTTGTTGATAAAATATTCCTTATTACCCAAGATAAGGATATATTCCAGCTTATTGACGATAAAATCAATGTTGTTTCTTGCAAAAAAGGAATTTCTGAGAGGATAACATATGATAGCGAAAAAACAAAAGAAAGGTTTGGTGTTTTGCCTGAAAAGATAGTCGATTTCCTTTCGTTGGTTGGTGATACCTCTGATAATCTCCCTGGGGCAAAGGGATTAGGGGAAAAGCAGGCGCAAAAATTCGTCAACGAATATAATCTTTCTGAGATCATCAAAGATCCAAGTATAATTAAAGATCAGAAGCTTTACAAAATAATTTTGGATGAGAAAGAAAATATTGAATTGACAAAGGATCTTGTTATCCTAAAAGATGCTCCCATTGATATTTCGTTAGATTCCCTTAAAATAAAGCCGCAGAACAAAGAAAAACTTCTGTCCATTTTCCTTGAACTTGAGTTCAGAAGTCTTATCTCTCAACTTGGCCTTTCTTTTGAAAAAAAAGAAGAATCGATAGGCTTTTCCTATCAAGCGATATCACAGAAAAATGCAATCTCTATGTTTTTAAAAGATAATAAAAAAATCTTCTTTTCTGATGGAGAACTAATATGGTCCTGTTCAAATCCCAATGAAGCAGAAGGGATATTTGAGAATGAAGGTATAGAAAAGATAGGGTATGACCTTAAGGCTTGGATGATCTTCCTTTCTAGCTATGATATTAAACTTTATGGCAAACTCTTCGACATCATGATTGGTTCATATTTGCTCGGCCATGGTCTTAAACAAACGATTGATGATGTATTTATAAGGCATAATCCAGGTGCATCCGTTGATGCAAAAACAATTTTTAAAACGAAGGAAAATATTGAGAAAAAGCTTATTGAAGATGGACTTTTACCTTTGTTTTACGATTTAGAAATGCCGTTGGTTAATGTCCTTTTTTCTATGGAAAAAGAAGGGATAAAAATAGACAAATCATATCTTGAACAACTGGGGATAGAGCTTGAAAGAAAGCTTTTTTCCTTAACACATGAGATCTACAAATCAGCCCAGACAGAATTCAACATAAACTCGCCAAAACAACTTTCTTTTGTGCTATTTGAGAAACTATGTCTTCCAATAATCAAGAAAGGAAAGACAGGTCCATCAACAGATGAGGAAACACTTGCAGTATTGAGCAAACTTCATCCTCTACCCAATATTATCCTAGAATACAGGGAGCTTGCAAAACTTAAGTCAACATACATCGATGGACTTATTCCTTTAATTGGAAAAGATGGGAGGATTCATTCGGTTTTTAACCAAGCAATAACAGCAACAGGAAGGCTTTCATCAAGCAATCCGAATTTGCAAAATATCCCAGTAAGAACAGAGATAGGAAGACTTATAAGAAAAGCTTTTATTCCAGAAGAGGGTAAAATATTCCTTTCAGCAGACTATTCCCAGATTGAATTAAGGCTTCTTGCCCACATATCAGGCGATGAATTGCTTATCAAAGCATTTAATAACAATGAAGACATTCATAAAAATACTGCATCGAAAATCTATGGAGTTATGCCTGAACTTGTAACAGAAGATATGAGGCGCCAAGCAAAAATCATAAACTTTGGAATAATCTATGGGATGAGCGGTTATGGACTTTCAAAAGAGCTTGGAATAACCCCAAATGAGGCACAAATGATAATTGACAGGTATTTTGAGATGCACAAAGGGATTGAAAAATATATCAAAGAGACACTCAAAAAAGCAAAAGAGAAAGGTTATGTTGAAACCTTGTGGGAAAGAAAGAGGTATATTCCAGAGATTTTTTCCAAAAATAAACAAGTGAAGGAATTTGGAGAAAGGGCTGCAATAAATATGCCGATTCAAGGAACCTGTGCGGATTTGATAAAGAAGGCAATGATTAAAATCTACGAAAGGCTTCCGGATGATTGCAAAATGATCCTTCAGGTGCATGATGAGCTTCTATTTGAGATGCCAAAAGAAAGGGTTTCAGAGGTTACGCCAGTTATTCTAGAGGCTATGAAAAATGCAGGGAAGTTTGATGTACCTATTGTGGTGAACATATCCTCTGGAAAAAACTGGGGAGAAATGACTGCTAATTAAAATGGATATACTCCTTGCAGAATTTCAGAAGTTTTTACTTGTTTTCCTAAGAATTTCTGGGATATTCGCAACCTGTCCTGTCTTTTCTTCCCCAAATATCCCTTGGCAAGTAAGGGGAGGAGCTATATTTGTAACATCCCTTGCAGCATCCCCTGCTACTAGATTCGTTCCCACTCCTCCGGATAGTATTATTGCTTATGGAATTCTCGGTGTTTCTGAGTTTATTATTGGAGTGACAATTGGTATTTTTGCATCGTTCATTGTGACTCTATTTGCTATATCTGCTGAGTTTTATTCTGTGCCAATGGGCTTTGCAATAAGTAATGTATTTGACCCTATTTCCGAAACAGAACAACCTGTAATTGGACAACTACTCGGACTGTACGGCATTTTTATCTTTGCTGTAATCAATGGACCCCAAATTGTCCTTTATGGGGTAATTGAATCATTCAAAAGTGTCCCTTCTTTGTCAATTGCATCTTCAAATATTATTTCGTCAAGCACTGTTTCCATTTATACTAAGATGTTTGCAACTGCATTTAAAATTGGTTTTCCTATCTTAGCAGTTCTATTCCTTGTCAATCTTTCCTTGGGTCTTTTATCTAAGGCAGCGCCTTTAATAAACATCATGGTTTTTGGCTTTCCTATAACAATCTTGACTGGCTTGGTTGCTTTATTCTTTCTTTTTCCATATCTTTGGAATGTATCCGTTAGTATATTTGAAGGAATGTTCTCTGATATTGACAAGCTTATAAGGAGATTGTAGCTACTATATCATCTCAATGTTTCTCCAAGAAATTGAAATGCTTGGTTTTAAGTCCTTTAAAAGGGAAAAATTTTTCTTTGATAAACCTATCACCGTATTTATTGGTCCAAATGGTTGTGGAAAGAGCAACGTTGTGGATTGTATAAAATGGGTGCTTGGAGAACAAAGTTCTCACTCTCTTAGAGTGAAATCTATGATAGACCTCATATTTCATGGAACAGAACAGGAAAAGCCTATGAGCATGGGAGAGGTTTCTATTTTATTGGATAATAGCAAAGGATTAATTCCTATCGAGCTCGATGATATAAGGATAACGAGAAGAATATTTTTGTCGGGAGAAAGTGAGTATATTCTCAACAAAAGACCCTGTAGGCTAAAAGATATTTCAAACCTCCTTTTTGATACAGGACTTTCACAAAATGGATATTTCTTGATGGAACAAGGAAAGTTAGAATCTTTCTTAAAAAACAAAGAAGAAAGAATAAGGATATTTGAGGAAGCATCCAATATCGCAGGCTATAAGGCAAAAAAAGATGAGGCTTGTTCAAAGCTACAAAAGACTGTTTTGAATATAATGCGTATCGGAGATATTATGAAAGAACTTATAGTACAGGAAAAAAACTTAAAATATCAAGTAAGTATGGTAAGGAGATATAAGAATCTTAAGGAGGCATTTGATGTCTTTAGATTTAAGGCATTTGAGAGTGAATATAATAAAAGAGAACAAGGCCTTCAGAAGATTAAAAATGAAGATGATGAATTAAGGAAGAAGATAATAGAACAAGAAGAAATTTTAAAAGAAAAAAGAAAACTCATTGAGGGCATCTTAAAGATAATTGAAGAAAAAAACGAGAAGTTTTCTTCTATACTAGAAGAAAAAGAAAAAATAAAGACAGAGATAACCAAGAAAGAGGAAAGACTTATTTATATTTCGGAAAAAATAGAATACAATACAAAAAAAGAAAAAGAGCTTCTTTTAAAAAGGAAATTGCTTGAAGACGAGCTTTTAGCCCTTAATAAAGAAAAAGAGGGGTTTGTTTTAGAGGATTATCCAAGAGACGATGAAACCCTCAAAATAAAGGGAATTAAAGAAGAGATAGAGGTATTGGAGAAAAAAGAGGAGAGAGAAAAACAAGGACTAATTGAGAAATTGAGAGAGAAGGCACAGATTCAAGGAAGGTTGATTGAGGGAGAAAGAGAGCTTTCAAACATTAAAAATAGGCTAATAAGGTTTGACGAAGAAAGAAAGAGGATAAATGAAAGATTAAACAACCTTTCAAAAGAAAAGGAGTTACAAACGATAGGAAAAAATCAATTTATTGAAAAAATAGAAATAGAGAAAGATGGATTAACTAAGCTTAAGAAAAGATTTGATGAGATTCTTGAAGTTGAACAAAGAATTATAGATGAGCCATTCTATCCAAAGGTAATAGATAGGCTTATAGAGACTGGTTCTATTTCTTCTCAGGATATCGAAATCTTTAAGGAATCTTATTTTGTCAATACAATTCAGGAAGTGCTTGGTGTAAGATCTATACCCATTGTCTATAAAGTAAACTTAAAAACAAGGGTTTTATTCTTTATTGAGGTGCCCAAGGAAGAAAAAGGGTTATCAAGAGAGGAAATAGAAGTTATAAAACTTGAGAAAGAAAGGAATAAGAGGCTTAAAAAAGAGGTTTTAAAAGAAATAAACGAAAAAGAAACTTCAATTGCAAGGTATGAAGATTCTTTAAAAAGAACAATCGTTGCAATTGAAAGATGTGAAAAAGAAGAGGAGGAGTTGAAATCTAAAGTGCTTGGTATAAAGAATGAAATTGTTCTCTACGATGAGCGAAAAAAGGAGCTTAATTTGGAGATAGAAACATTCCGTTTCTCTCTCGAAAGAAAAGAAAAAAATATAAAACATCAAGAAAAAAGGGTTGTTAAAATAAGAGAAAGGCTTAAGGAGTTATTGGAGAATGAAAGAAAAAAAGAGGAAGAAGAAAGAAAAAAGTTTATTTCTATTGAATTAAAAAAGGAAAGATATAATTTTATAAATGAGGCAATAAAGAAGCAATCTTTAGGGATTGAAAGTATATCTTCTGAGCTTAAAGATATCTGTGAAGAAAGAAAGAAGATGGAAAACGAAAGAATATTCCTTGGAAACGAAGCATATCAATATAAAACAATGCTTGATGGGATTCTTAAGGAAGAAGGAAAAGTTAAGGGAGAAATAGAGAACCATAAGGAGAAGGTTCGTCTACAAGAAAAAGATATCCTATCTCTTGCATCTAGCATTGCAGATCTGCGAGAGAAAAGAGAAAAAAATAGTGGTTTTGTTGTGGAATATGAAAGTAGGCTTTCGTTTCTTTCTGGAAAGCTTTCTTCTATTATTGAAGAATGTGGAGAAGAGATAAAGAAAAAAGAAAGTAGGATAGATAAAGATACAGCAGAAAAGATTGAGCGTAAGCTAGAAAGTATGAAAGGGATTAACTTCCTTGCAGAGTCTGAGTATAATACCATAAAGGAAAGGATTTTATTTTATAAAAATGAACTTTTCGATCTAAATAATGCAAGGTATGACCTTGAGGAACTTATCAAGGAGCTTGATAAAAAGGCAAAAGAGGCTTTTGATGAGACATTCCTAAGGATTAGAGATAATTTTCGCAATCTATTCTTAAGGATATTTGATGGAGGAGAAGGAGATATAGTCCTTTCGGATGGAAAGATCGAGATAGAGGCAAAGCTTCCTGGAAAAAGAAAGAAAGGCTTGGTTTTACTTTCTTCAGGAGAAAAAACCCTTCTTGCCATCATTTTTTTGTTTTCCTTGTTTATGGTAAAACCAGCACCGTTCTGTTTTTTAGATGAAATCGATGCATCTTTGGATGAAGCAAATACCAAAAGGTTTCTTGGGCTTATTTTTGAGCTTTCAAAAAACACACAGTTTCTGATAATTACCCACAACAAAAGGACAATTGAGACAGCAAATACTATCTACGGAATAACTATGGAGACACCTGGTATCTCAAAGGCACTTTCTATAAGATTGACATAATGATTCAAAAGTTATTTTCTGCAAAACATTTACCTTTACTTTACATAAAGTAAAAACTTAACTTAAAGTTTTTAATTCCATTATTATAAGATAGCGGAAAATAAGAAATTATGACCCAAGAACATTTTTGTCAAAATTTTTGAGGATATCTTAAAGAGTGCCCATCCAAGCTTTCTTTAAGGTGTCTATTGGGATATCTATCAAGTCTTTGATTATAAGCTTTTTTTCAGGGATAGTATAGCCGATATGGTAGGCTTGGTTTAACTTTATTTTTCCTTCATAACCCTTTTTTACCTCAAGGATAAAACCAGGGGTTTCTGAGAAAAGCCTTTTGTCTTCTCTTATCGTACCAATTCCTTCGATATCTATCTCTGCCCCAAGATCTCCTAAAATTGCCATTTCTATTATCGTTGTTATCATACCACCATCTGATATATCATGGCAGGATAAAATAAAGCCGTCATTGATTAGCTCTATTATCTTATGGATGTTTTCCCTTTCTTTTTCTAGATCTGGTTTTGGAATATTTCTTCCAACAAAACCCAATGTCTGATAGTATACACTAGCCCCAAGCTCGTCTTTCCTTTCCCCAACTAAAAATATTGGGTTTCCAGAGTCTTTAAACTCCATTGTAATTGCCTTACTTATATCCCTAATTATCCCAAAGCAAGCAATGATTGGTGATGGATCGATGGATGTGCCAGAGGAAGATTCGTTATAAAAGCTTACATTGCCAGAGACAACTGGCATTGGGTATTCTGGATAATCCTTAAGCCACAATTCCTTACATGCATCTGTAATCCCCCTTACGCCTTCTTTGAATTGCCAAAATGCTTCAGGTTTCTCAGGATTTCCATAATTTAGGCAATCTGTAAGGCAAACTGGCGTTGCACCAATAGATGCAACATTCCTTTGTGCCTCCAATACTGCATTTACAGCCTGTAAGTATGGATCTATCCTCCCCTGTAGGGGATTGCAATCGCAAGAACAGGCAACACCAACAGAAATCCCTTTTTCGATCAGAGGGGCAATAAGACTGCTATCTGCCTCTCCTGGCCTTATCACAGTCTTCCCTTGGACTTCCATGTCATATGAGCTATAGATCCATTTCTTTGAGGAGACATTTGGATGCGATATGACATTTAAAATTGCATCTTTAAGATTCTTGGTTCCTATTTCTTGATCTGGCTCTTCATATCTACATTCAATCGGCATTTCTTCCCTATCGTAGGATATTCCGCCAACAACAAGAGAGACTGGAAGATCGCAGACAGTTTTTCCATTATGCCTTAAGATGTACCTCGGCTCTTTTAAAACTTTACCGATAACAGCAGCAGACGCTTTCTCCGATATGTTTGGAAGTTCCCAATCTTCATTGTAAAGTTTTAAGACATCGTCGATGATAGAATCTGGAACTGCCATTATAAACCTTTCCTGTGTTTCAGAGCAGGTAATAACTTCTGGTAAAAGTCCTTCTATTTGAGGGACCAATGAAAGCTCAATCTCTATACCAAAATCTCCTCCAATCTCAGATGTTCCACATGCAAGTCCTCCTCCGCCCAGATCCTTGAATGCGATCTCTACATTTTTTTCCTTTATAAGCCTAAATAGCTCCTTGTTTGCCTTAAAAAGGACATTCTTTAAGAATGGGTCTGGAACTTGGACTGCCTCCTTTCTTTCTTTTGCGCTATCCAAAATCTCTGAGGCAAAGGATGCCCCACAGAATCCAGATGCATCAGTTGCCTTTCCAATGATGACAATAGAATATGGAATATCCTTTGCACAATCTGGAATCTTTGAATGGATGATATCTTCTTCTGAGACTAAACCTAAGGCAATAACATTTACAAGACAATTATCGTTGAATGAAGAATTAAAGTATGTATCGCCTCCAAGATTTGGAACACCCAATGGATTTCCATACCCACCAACCCCTTCAATCACCCCTTTGATGATATATTCATTCTCTCCAAATCTTAGAGGATCACAGACACCTATTACCTCTGCACCCATACAGTTTATATCCCTAACAATCCCACCGATTCCCGTTGCGGCACCCTCGTAAGGAAGAACCTGAGATGGATGATTATGCGATTCATGTGCAACAACAAGGCAGTATTTGTCAAAAAGCCTAACAATGCCAGCGTCTTCACCTGGACCTAAGACGACATTTGGTGCTTTTGTTGGAAGCATCTTTAAGACATTCCTGCTACTTTTGTAGGAACAATGTTCGCTCCATTCTGCATTGAAGATGTATAACTCAACGATACTTGGCTCTCTTCCGATTGCTTTGGATATCTTCCTTACCTCATCAAGGGTAAGAGAAATATTTAAGTTTTTAAGCTCCTTCTTTATCTCTTCGTCACCCTTTTTTAGCATAATCTATATTTAGCTAGAAAAATATGGATAAGTTCCAACTTTTATATACATTGATTTATTGCGATTTATTGCAAACTCAACACCTTACTTCTAAAAAAGGGTAAGAAGCTTCATAGAAAAAGAATTTCCTTTATAGTTTTTTGCTAAATCCTTTTCTTTATTGTTTATCCTTTTGTACATCAAATTTATTTGATATTTCGACGAAACTGAATAATCACAGGATAAAGAAATAGTTGTTGTTTTTAAAATTATGCTTCCCTTTTCCTTTGTTTCTAAATGCTCATAAAATGGCGCAACCCTTAAAGTAGAAACTGGTGTCCAGGGAGTGGATAAAATGTAAGAATTTGAATTATGTTTTGCCTTTTCTTTTCCAATTTTGTTTCTTATAAAAGAAAGGTATGAAGAAATTGAAAAATTGTTTTTTATTGAACCAAAAAGATTACAAGAATATGAAGAAAGTAAGAAATCATATTTATCATCAAACATGTTATCAGAGTTTGTCCTTTTATAATCAAAACTTCCACTAATATTTCTAATTCTATAAGATGTCCCTAATGATATACATTTTTCTATCTTAGATGGAGAGTAGTTGTTGTTTCTTTGATTTGTTTTTTTATAATTAAGGAATATTTCTGGAAAATCTTCTGGTTCAATCCCTGTATTAAATTCGTAAATTCTCGTTGTTGTTATAATATCCCTTTTCTCATTGGGATCATCATCATAATATTCAAAATTTAGACTTGTTTTATAGGGTTTATCAGACGGGATGTATTTAATCTTAAACTCTCCTCCCTCTTTACCAACATTAAGCCCTATGTTTCCAGCTGTATAAAAATTTGGTTCAATATATTGATAAAGTCCCTCGAAAGAAAGAGAGGTAAAATTAAGGTCTCCTCCAAAAAGAAATGCTTTATTTTTGTAAATCATTTCCTCCTTTTTTTTGTCTTTATTATACTCTGAAAATGCAATTTCTGATTTTATAGATAACTTGCGTGCTAATAAAACAGTGATATCGCCTGCCAAAACTTTGTTTTCCATAGGTTCTACATTGGAAAGGGAAACCGAACTTGGGTCATCTTCACAATTTAAATATGTAATCCCCAAAGGGTTATTTCTTGCCACACTAGTTAGTCTTATCAGACTGAACCATTGACGGTATGAACCGGGTGTATCAACGCTTGGCTTCTCTTTTTTTCGTGACACACCCACACCAAAAAGAATATTTTTTGTCTCTTGAAAACTTCCCATTATTCCGCGAATCGAGGTATTCTTCATCGTAAGTTCTGATATATCCCCTAAGACATCTCCTCCCTCAAGCTTGCCACCCGGAAGAGAAAGTGAAAAATATGCATTTTCAATTTTTGTTTTATTAAGTCTGTCATAACTAAGATTCAGAATTCCACCGACCTCATTTTCATCGAGCTTTCCAATTGCAGATAGCTCCATAAGATAATTGTTTCCTTCAGGGTATTCTCTGATATTGTCTTTATTAATATTTACATACCCAGCCCCGAGCCCTAAACTTCCATTTAGCCTAAGTGTGTGATCTTTTGTTTCAGCAATTACAGAGAAACTTATTGTTAAGACAATAACCAAAATCTTTTTCATGTTTCTACCTACCTTTATCTTTATTTTTGAAATTTTATTATTTATCTTTTATTTTTGTCAATTCTTTTTATTCTGTAACCTACCCATAAGTCTGTAGAGGCAAGTCCTGTCTAGGTTTCTACATTCATTTTATCCAATAAAGGAAAAAATTTGCCGATATAT
>DNCM01000053.1 GCA_003498085.1 bacterium | reverse complement strand
CTCTATACTATCTCCTTTTTTAACAAAAGATACTTCGACAGGAGGAAGAGAAGTTTCTATAGGTTTATTCTTTTCCTTATCTATATTTAAGTCTTCCTCTTTTTTCTTCATGCCTATTACCTCCTTTTTAGCACATCTTTAATTTCTTTTTTGATGTAGCTAAACATCGGCTCTTTTCCTGCTTCAATTGCTGGTTTAAAGTAAGGTCTTTCTGGTATCATAACCTTTTTTGTTTTTACCCATCTATCACCAACTTTAAATGCAAGCCACTTCTTGATTCTAGGTCTAATTACTCCTCCGTATTCGTGAATCCGAGCATATCTTAATTCTCTTCCTCCTCCAAAAAACCCTCCAGTTTTTATTGTTACACTATATCCGTCAAGCATAGATTCAACAGGCAATGTTGTAACAGAACTTCTAAGTCTTCCAGTCCGAACTCTTAATACTTTATTAGTCAAATTATCTACTATCTTGCCTCTTATATATCCATCAGCTCCTCTCCAGAGGATTTTTTGTAATTCAGTTGGAAAAGAATTTACTATTCGAGCTAAGTTATTCTTAAATTCTGTGTCCCCTTCTAGAACAACCGAATAATCACTCACAGCCTTATTTTTTTACAGTAGGATTTTTCCTTTCTGATTTGTTTAATTCTGTGTCTTCGGCTTTTTCCCAATTGTCAGGAAAGTCTATAAGTAATTGTTGAGCTTTGTTTTTTGATACATCTATTATAGTATTTGGTTTTACTATAATAGCTTGATCATTATCAAAGCCTTTATACTCTTCTTTTCCTTTAAATTTGAGTTTTACTGTTTCCATTTTACGAATTTAAGTTATAACCAATTCCTACAAGTGGATCTGTAGTTGGTTGAAGTGCCTGGAAATCAAGTCTTTGTGTTACAACTAATAAAGTTTGGTCTGTCTCTATATTCTCTGCTGTCTTGATAGTTACTAATCTTCTGTCTCCAAACATAAAAGACCTTCTATGAACTAAAATTATAATCGTCTTATTTACAGTCACACCATCACGAACTCCAGAGGCATTCAAATCTTCTCGAACATGTTCACTAACCATTACAGGAATATTGTCTACTCTACACTGTTCTCCTTCTATTAAATTAGTAATATTCGGACCATATTTGTCAGGCGTAAGAACTAGGTCTCTTGGTGCTGTAGAAGAATTTAAGCCTAGTATTTGATCTAAACCAGAAGTTCCAACTATCCAGCAAAGTTCAGAAGGATAAATTCCATATTTCCTAAGAGCCTTTTTAATACTTCTTAGCTTTTCAAGACTAAGTGTCCCACCTAAATCAATTTTAGCTCCAGGTATAGCAGTCTTTCTATAGCCATTCCAAGACTTTCTCGCATCAAGTGCATCCGTAACATCATTATCCATATGAGTTGCACTTATATCGCCATTAATAACGGTAGTTTCTTGTCCTGCTGCTAATGCAAGAATAATATTTTGTCTTAAAAAAGGTAAGATTGGAATAATAATATCCTCATTTAACTCTTCAGAAAAAATTACCCTAACACCAAGAGTTGTTGCAGAAAAAGTTACTTTCCTCGTTCCTGGTCTCGAAGCTTTGATTTTTGGCACATTCTCAGGCACATCGGTAGCCTCAGGAACTCTATAGGCTACACTGTCTGATCCAACAATAGGAAGAGTATATGGATTGCTAGGCATAGTTATTCTATCGTGAATCTTTGCAACAATACTTGCCATTCTAACCCTATCAATTAAGTCTGCAGAAAAAGCTGTCGGTATCCACTCTGCACCAGCACCACTAACACTTCTTGCCATAGCTTTTTCCAATTCAGAGTGTCCCCCTTTAAAATCTTTCCAAAGCTTTGTTTCTCTAGGGTCTCGTTTAAGTAATGTTGAAAGAATTAGAATTTCATCAGACTTTTGTTGAAGTTCAATCATATCAGACTTTTTTGAGCTCTTATAAATTAACTCATCGCAAGGATGAGATAAAGTTTTTGCTACAGAATAGTCTGTTTTTCTTTCAACTCTAAGTCTTTCAGCTTCTTCTTTTTCAATCCTAAGCTTCTCCTCTTCCTCTTTTCTTTCCGTCCAAGCTTTATCAACCAAATTTGCTATTTCCTTTTGAATTTCTCCTGATAAAGTTTCTTCTTTAGTATCCATAATTATTTTTCACCCCCTTTGTTTTTCTTTTCGTCTAAAATCTTTTTGACGAATGTTTTTATATTTTCTATTAAAAAAGAATTCTCTTTTTGTAAAAGAGATTCTGTTTCTTCTTGTAGTTCTTTTGATTTTTGTATTTCTACTAAATCTGTCAACAAAGCTGATATAGAATCTAATTTAGAATTTACAGATGATACTATAGAGTATGTCTTTGTAAGTTCTTTTATTATTGCTTCTTCCTTGCTAAGTTCTTCTGTCTCAAGTTTATTTACTGTATTTTCCTCTAATATTTTTGTCTTTTCTTCTTTTAATATTTCTGTTTCTTCTTCTTTTGACATCTCTATTTCTTTGTCTTCTGATATAGTTTCTGCCTTTTTATCTTCCATTACTTCTTTTTCAAAGACCTCCGCTCCTTTTTCTGAAGATGTAGTAATACCGACATATTCAGATATAAACCCTTCAAGGCTTGCAAATAGCTTTTTAACTTTATCTATTTTTTTGTCTTTATCTTCTATAACCTTAATTGCTCGCACAATTTTATCTATTACTCGCCAAATATCATTCCACTTTTTTTCTGCCGCATTATCTCTAATAGTTTCTTCTAAACTAACTTCTGCCTCTTTCCCTACTTCCTCAGTCTTTAACAATAAAAAAGATTCTTTATTTGCTGGTTTATCAACCAAAGAAACTTCATATACTGTTAAATCTTTTAATTTATATTTGTTTTTGCCTTTTTCTATTTCTTTCATTTTACATTTCCTCTCTTAATGCTCTTCCTCCAAAGGAATATCCTTTATATTTTCCTTTTTTTATGGCTTCCCAGAGAGCATCATTAAATATTTTAATAACTAAAATCCATGTCCCTTTTTTAACCTTATTTCCCCCAATACTTATATCTTCTGGCACTATATAACTTTCAGCAATTCCTGCATCCTCTTTAGAAATTGCTTCTGTATGCATACTTTTAAGTGCCCGATGATTTAATAAAAAGTTATGAGCAGCCTCTAAAATTGTATCTGCATCAGCAAAATCTCCATCAACATCAACTTTATTAGGAGTATAGACAATGCCATATACAAGTCTTTTTTCATTGTCTATTTTTAGAATATCTTCTTCCCATTCTTTTGTATCTTCTTTAATAAGAACCCACGAACCGTCTGGTTTTTGTCTATACTTTTTCTTTATAGCAGCCCAAGCAACTGCAAAAGCATAACTTTCTTGTGAAAAGTCTGTTTTATCTTTATCCCAGTTTTCAAAAGCAGAATTAAAGGCTTTCATCCATAGCTCCTGTCCTTCTACTGGTAAAGCCTTTACTCCTTCTGGTAACTCCTTAACTGATCTATACGGCATTTTCTAATTTCCTTAATGGTTTAAAAGGTCTGTTTTAAGGAGTCTGTTTTGAGGAATCTATTTTAGGTAGGTCAGTTTTTAGAAGTGTTTTCTATGTTTCTTTTTCGGTAAAACAATCATCAAATCTTCTTTATCTCGATACCATTCTTATAATATATAAAAAATATAATAAATAAAAATTATTTTGTCAAGAAAAATTTTTAAATTATTTGATTATATTATCTATTTTTTAAATTATTCTTAAAAATATATCTAATATATAGATTTTTAGTTTAGTTAAATTTTTTAATCTTTTAATTATTCTCTTCCTTGACAGGAAACTCTTGAACATAATCTTCATCAAGAGCCCACAATACGGTCGATTCTTCCACTTTTTCTTCCTCAATTACATTCCAATTTAACTTGGTAGGGTCTACCTTCCCCCAAGACCTTTTAAAATTTTCTTTTAGATACTTTTCTGAAAACATCTCTATCTTCCTTATAATTAGTCATATTTACCTTGTATAAATACACTCAACTTGTGGATGAATGAAATC
>DNCM01000011.1 GCA_003498085.1 bacterium | reverse complement strand
CTTCATCTAAAACGCCGCCTATTTCTCCTGATTTGACCATGCTTATATAAAGCCTGTCGAATACCGAAGGATGTTTTGCCATAGCAGATGAGATAAACTCTCCACCTTCAATGTCTGATCGAACACCTATTAACACTTTTTTAAACATGGTTTTTTTTATCTGCTCTATAAGGATATTTAAACACTGGACAACGGGAATTCCTGCATTTATAAGGGTCGAAAGCTGCCTTGAGAATACAACCCTATCTCCTAAACCTACACGATTAAAAATGTTCATTGTATCGACTAACCCTTTTAAGACAACCCCTTTCTGCTCAGTAGCTGATAGGACTCTAAGTCCTTGATTTCGAAGGAAAGACAATGCTCTATTGAGACTCTCTGCCTCTATCTTTCCAGAAACAATAGAACCATCACTCTGCCTTGCCTTATAAACAAATACTGCCATTCTTATAGCTCAAAATATATAATTTACATTATAAAGACTTAGTTAGATCTCATCAGCTATACTACTCCATAGCCTCCTACTCTAGCTTCATACGTTACACCACCTGTAAGCATCTTCTTTAGACTTTCTGGATCCTGTGAGTGGATCATAGCATTTTCGTAAGTAATCATTCCCCTCCTATATAGCTCGGTCAATGCTGAGTTCATTGTCTGCATTCCAAATTGCTTTCCTGCTTGCATAATAGTATATGCCTGATGAATCTTTCCATCTCTTATAAGATTTGCAATAGCAGGTGTTGAAATAAGGATTTCACAGGCAACAACACGACCCCTTCCACTTGCATGAGGGATTAGGGTTTGTGAAACTGTTGCTTTGAGAACAAATGAGAGCTGTGCCCTCACTTGCTGTTGCTGATGGGCAGGGTATACATCTATTATTCTATTGACAGATTGAATAGCATCTGGTGTATGTAGTGTTGCAAATACAAGATGCCCCGTTTCTGCAATGGTCAGCGCTGCGGATATTGTCTCAAGATCCCTCATCTCACCGACCAGTATTACATCTGGATCCTGTCTTAACATGTGCTTTAGAGCTTGTGCAAACGATTTTGTATCGGAACCAACCTCTCTTTGAACCACAATGCATGATTTATGCCTATGTAAAAATTCAATTGGATCTTCAACTGTAATAAGGTGTAACTTCTTACTGGTGTTTATATAATCAATCATAGAAGCAAGGGTTGTTGATTTTCCTGTCCCTGTCGGACCCGTAACAAGAACCAAGCCAACGGGTATATCTGCTATTTTTTTTACAATAGGGGGAAGACCAAGTTGCTCAAAACCTGGAATCTCATTTGGGATACCCCTTAAAGCCGCCCCAATTGTTCCCCTTTGTCTAAAGACATTCATCCTTATTCTTCCAACATCTTTAACGCCAAAAGAAATGTCAAGCTCTTGCTCCTCCTCGAATCTTCTCTTTTGTTCATCTGTAAGGACAGAGTATATAAGCTGTTGACAAGCATCTGGCATAAGTCTCTCTGTTCCTTCGATTGGAGTCATTATTCCATCAATCCTTAATTGAGGAGGAGCCCCAATAACAAGATGTATATCGGATGCACCCCTTTCAACCATCTCATGGACCAAAAACTCCATTGTTAACGCCATATTATACCTCTGCTGACACTCTCATCATTTCATCAATCGTTGTAGCTCCAGCAAGAACCTTGCGAATTACCGCTTCCTTCAATGTTAACATTCCGCTGTCAACAGCAGTTCTATAAATAACATTAGATGGTTCTCTATGGATAATAAGATCCTTTATCTGTTCATTAACAACAAGGATTTCAAATACCCCACACCTTCCCTTATAACCAATGTTTACACACCTTTCGCATCCACCAGGTTTATACAGAGTGACTCTGTCTTCCCAAACATCTATTCCCATACTCCTTAGACTTTCCCCAGGGACTTCGTAGGGAATCTTGCAATCGCAAAGCTTTCTGACAAGCCTCTGGGCAACCGCCATAACTACAGTTGATGCGATAAGAAACGGTTCAACACCCATATTAACAAGTCTTGTCACAGCACCTGCAGCATCATTCGTATGAAGGGTTGAAAATACAAGGTGTCCAGTCAAAGCAGCATTTATTGCAACTTCTGCTGTTTCCCTATCCCTAATCTCACCAACAAGTATAATGTCGGGATCCTGTCTCATAAATGAACGAAGACCGGATGCAAAATCAAACCCGATATCAGGTTTTGCCTGAATTTGATTAACGCCAGGTAAGACAAATTCGACAGGATCCTCAATTGTTACAATATTCTTCTCTGGAGTGTTTATGCTCCGCAGGGCAGAATATAGGGTTGTTGTTTTTCCTGAACCCGTTGGTCCTGTAACAAGAATCATTCCATGAGGAACACTTATATACTTCTCAAATATAACCAAAGCATCTGGTTCAAACCCAAGACTCGTAAGGTCAACGCATAGTGAAGATGAATCAAGAACTCTAATTACTGATTTTTCACCAAAGTTTGTTGGAACTGTGGAAACCCTAAAATCAATCTCCCTCCCTTCTACCCTTATCTTACATCTTCCATCTTGGGGCAAGCGTCTTTCTGCGATGTCCATTTCAGACATAATCTTTATCCTTGAAATTATTGGATGGTGCATTTCCTTTGGTGGAGATGCAACTTCATATAAAACACCATCTATTCTGTACCTTATCCTTAAACTATGTTCATAAGGCTCAACATGAACATCGGATGCCTTTGCCTTAACAGCCTCAGTCAATAAATGATTAACAAGGTTTATTAGGGGAGCTTCAGAGCCTTGACGCATAATTCTATCTATATTTATTTCTTCGCCAATAACCTTAACATCGATTTTTTTCTTTTCAAACTTCTTTTTTTGTTCTTGCGGGATTTCTTCTTCATAATACTCTTTTATTGCCTTCCTTATCCCTGCCTCAGAAGCAATACTCGGCTTTATCTGATAACCTGTCTCAACAACAAGTTCGTTGATAACAGCAGCATTTAATGGGTCGACCATAGCTATTTTTAAAACAGAGTCTTCTTTTCCAAATGGAAAAAGGAGGTATTTTTTTGCTATCTCATAACGGATAGTAGAAACTGCAAGAGTATCGATATATGTTTTTGAAAGGTTTACATATGGGATATTAAATTTACTTCCCAAGAATGCGACAAGGGCTTCTTCTTCTATAAGTCCAAGTCGTATCAGTACTCTCGAGAATTGTTCAGTAGTCTTTTTTTGTTCAATGATTGCTTTCTCAAGACCTTCTTTTGTAAGAAGGTTTGCTTCGACAAGCATATTCCCAATTAAGTGTTTTCCCTTTAAGCTTCTTTGATATTTATCCATCTCTCGTTCACTTTCATCCAGTCTTTAAATTCAAGCTTAACATCTTTCACACCCTTTAAATACTTTATATCCTTTTCAAGTTTTGTAAGTACAGTCGGAATATGTTCATCCAGAACTACAGCGCCTGTAAAGTTTAATTCTCCTTTTATAAAAACGCATCCATTATTTGTTGATATATTAACAATCCTCGTATCTATAAATCTTTTTACAAGACATGCGCGAACTTCGACATTTATCTCCCAATCTTCTACCACTTAAAAATTTTAACAAAAAATTTCTCATAATGTCAATAATTTTCTGCCTCTTTGAGTTTTTATTCGTCTATTGTTTTATTGTCTTCAAAGGAATCAATAAGAACTTTTATATCCTCGGGAACTTCTGTTTTAAAGAAAAGGTGTTTTTTTGTTATTGGGTGGGGAAATTCTAAGGAAAATGCATGAAGTGCTTGCCTGTTTATTAAAAGAGGTTTCTTGCTATAGGATTTATCTCCAACTACAGGATGGCCAATATTTGCCAAATGAACTCTTATTTGGTGGGTCCTTCCCGAGATAAGTTCAAGTTCTAACAAAGATATATCAGTAAATTTTTGCAAAACCTTATAAGATGTTGTTGCTTCCTTGCTATTCCTTCCATAAACCTTCATCAAAACTCCGCCCTTCTTTGGCCTTCCAATAGGAATATCA
This sequence comes from bacterium, assembly GCA_003498085.1. Lineage (GTDB taxonomy): Bacteria > UBA9089 > UBA9088 > UBA9088 > UBA9088 > UBA9088. The sequence goes on along the minus strand of DNCM01000011.1, from coordinate 3,574 downwards.
ATTGTTCCCCTATCCTCCTTTGGTATCCCCCAAACAAGGGCGATATACTTCCTTTTTACTTTTCTTTCTTTTATAAGTTCAATTAGCCTATCATAAGCCTTGTCTTCCTTAGCAACAACAATGAGTCCAGATGTGTCTTTATCAAGTCTATGGACAATACCCGGTCTATCTGGACCCCCTTTTTTTGCGAGGTTTGTTATAAAAAGTAAAGCATTTATCAAAGTTCCTCGCCTTATCTTAGGTGTTGGATGGACAACAAAACCTGCTTGCTTATTGACAACAATTATATTTTTGTCCTGATAGACAATGTCTAACGGGATCTCTTCTTTTCTTATACCTTCATCCAAAAATATTACTTCTATCTTCTCGCCAATCCTTGTTTTATGATGTGGTTTTATAGGTAGTCCATCAACTTTTATCAAGCCACCCTTTATTAGGTTCTCTATCTTTGACCTTGAATACGGAAGGTGCTTTGAAAGGTATATGTCCAACCTCTCTCCGCCTATCTCAGGAATAATAATTCTCTTACTCGTCATAGTTATCCGAAAGGTTGTTTGATAATATTATATCATTTAACCTAACTATTTTTCAAGCTCATTAAAGATATTTATAATATCTTGCATAAATTTTTGCACTAACTCTAAAGCTTTCCAAAAATCCGGTTATATATTTTATTTATAGTATGCGGAGACAAAAAAGATAAGTCAAGAAAGTTTAAATAAAAAAGAATTATTTATTGTAATTCATGTTTTTTTACACTATAATAATTTTATGGGATATTTGCTTTTATTCATTTTGGGGGTAATAACAACTTTAATAATCTTAGCTATAATTACTAAAAAATCTAGCCTAACCTGGCTTGAGGAAGAAATTCCTAAATGGAAGAATAAAGGAATAATATCGGAAGAGCAGGGGGCTAGTATCTATTCATTTTATGAAAAAAAAGAAGAAAGCCATTCAAATTTAGTTCCTATTCTTGGTTCTATATTTTTTGGTATTGGGGTAATACTACTCTTTATGGCATTTTTAACTAAAATTTCAAACATAATATGGCTTACTGTCTTTATTACAATATGGCTATTGCTCCTCCATATTCTCCTTAAAAACAGTGCTTTTCTTGCTGCAAGTTCAATAGGACTTGCTTTATCTTTAGTGATGTCATTTTTAAGGTATGAAAAGTCTTATTTGGATCATGCCCTTGTTTTACCCCTTATTCTTCTATTTTATCTTGTTTATAAAAATAGGTCTAGATTGAGTCTTGCAATAAATATTATTTCCTCCTTGTTATGGATAAATCTTTTTGCATCGACAAAAGATGCCCCATGGGGAATACCCTTAATCCTTGTCTCATCGTTGGGAATAATTCTTTATCTTATAGGAATGCTTCATAAGGACACAGGGTTTAGATGTGTCTACAAAGCCCTTGGTTTTTTAAGCATCCTAATCCCTACATATATTCTATCTTTTGCAAAGCCTCATTATATCCTGCCGAATGTTTCAATAGGTGGTTTTTATTCCATTATTGTTGGTATTGCTATAGGAATTTGTCCTATATTTATGGCTCTAAATTATACCAAGAGGAATTTAACTGCAAAATACGAGCTTTTGTTTTTGCTACTTGTCTTTATCGTCAATTTCTCCATCTTTTTCTTCAAGCAATCACACTATTCTATAACTGCTATCAACATAGATTTGTTACTGCTTGCAATATTTCCTGTGATCTATGGTTTTCTAACCAAAAATATGAGGCTTTTTAAAATCGGTATTTTTATTTTTGCAATAGTTTTATCTACAATGCTTGGAAGATATTTTGTTAAAATAGATTTGAAATTATGTTGTGGAATATTCTTCTTTATAACTGGAAGTTTAATAATTACTTATCATTTACTTAAAGAAAAATGGGCATAAAAAAATTAGCTTTAGGAGGATATTTATTATTTGTTGTTTTTATTGTTTTCTCTATCATGCCATATTATCGTCTTGAGGGGATAAAAAAGTTTTCTTCAAAGGAGGAGTTTCTTGATTATTTAGAAAAGGCAAAATACTATGTTCCCCTCTCATTGAAAAATCTAATGAGGGTTTTTTCTTTTGGTATGAAGGGTGCGCTTATGGTAGAAAAAGGTGATATGGCACCAACGATTGTAATGGAATATGATGAGATAAAAAAATACAAAGAACCAGAAAGATTTTCTGAAACAACAGTCCAAGTCACAGGTATCGATGAACCAGATATTGCGAAGACAGATGGGAAAAAGCTCTATTTTTCAGAAAAAAAGACAAATATTATCAAGGCATTTCCAGTAGTTGATTTAGCTTTGGAAGGAAAGATTGAAAAAACAGGAGACTTGCTTTTGCTTGGAAATACATTACTTATTTTCTCACATAGAAATATTTATGGCTATGATGTTTCAGAGCCTAGCATACCAAAGGAGAAATGGATATTGGAGATAGAGGATTCTCTAGTTGGAGCAAGGCTCTATAAGGAAAAACTCTATTTGGTGACTAAGACAAGAATTGAGGAAGAGAAGGCAATTGTGCCTATTATATTAAACAAGACCACCATAGATATCCCCTATGAGGAGATTTATCATCCGATCACGCCCATCCCAGCAGATGCTGTCTTTTCAGCCATCGCCTTGGAGCCCCATAATGGAGAGATTGAAGGAAAGGTTTCGTTTATTGGTTCGTCCTACTCTTCCATTGTCTACATGTCGAGCAAGGCAATCTATATAACTTATTTATTTGCAGAGAAAGAAAAAACAGGGATAGTAAAAATAGAACTTGAAAAATTTCGGCCAACAGCTGCTGGGAAAACACCAGGCTATCTTCTAAATCAATTTTCCCTGGATGAATACAATGGTTATTTGAGGATAGCAACAACGATAGAGGAGGGAGTAAGGCGAAATAGTGTCTATATTTTGGATGAAAATTTAAATATCTGTGGTAGTATTGAAAACCTTGGTTTGACAGAGGAGATCTATGCGGCAAGGTTTATCGAAGATAAGGGCTATGTTGTTACATTTAGGGAAATAGATCCATTCTACATTATTGATCTACGAGACCCAAAGAACCCAAAGCTAGAAGGTGAATTAAAGATTCCAGGATACTCTTCTTACTTACATCCTATTACAAAGGACGAAATTCTTGGGATAGGAAAAGAGGGGTGGGGAGTAAAAATTTCCTTGTTTGATGTCTCTGTTCCTAGTATGCCAAAAGAAAGGGATAAGTACATTTTAAATGAGAATTGGTCTGAGGTTCTCACTAACCACCATGCTTTTTTGTTAGACAAAAAACACGGGATATTCTTCCTTCCAGCTGGTAAGGCGGGATATATCTTTTCTTTTGACGATGATAAGATAGGTTTGGTAAAAGAAATAAAAGATATCTTCGCAAAAAGGGCAATCTATATTGATGATTATTTATACATTCTTGGAACAGAAAAGCTTATTGTCTTTGATGAAATTAGCTGGGATAGGGTTAAGGAATTAGTATTTTAATCGATACTTCGACTTTCTCTAAGGCGGTGAAATATGGTAACTATTCAGCTATTGGCTTCTAACTATTAGCTTTAAAA
>DNCM01000184.1 GCA_003498085.1 bacterium | reverse complement strand
AAAGGCTAATAGCTAATGACTGTAACTATTCAGCTATTGGCTTCTAGCTATTAGCTTTAAAATTGGTAGAATGCTACAAGGACTTATAAAACGAATTAAAGAAGATTTAAAACCAAAAGCTAATAGCTAATGACTAAAGGCTGAATAGTTACAGGGATATATCGGATTTTAAAAACCTCAGAATAGTTTTTAAAAAAGAAGTTGATTCCATTATTAAGATAGCGAAAATGGAATGTTTTTATTTTCCTATAGACGGCAATTTTATAGTAAAAATAGTTCCTTTTTCTACCTCACTCTCTACATCTATTTTTCCATCATGAGTCTCAATGATCCGTCTGCTGATAGCCATACCCAAGCCTACCCCTTCCTTCTTTTTTGTAGTAAAGAAGGGTTCAAACACTTTATTGATATCTTTCTTTGGAATACCATGGCCAGTATCCTGAAATGTTATAATAACTTGCCCTTCTTCGAACTTTGTAGTAATAGTTAAGGTTCCTCCTTCTGGCATAGCCTCGACGGCATTAGATATGATGTTTAAAAAGACCTGTTTTAATTGGTCTCCATCAGCTTCAAGAAGAGGAAGTCTTGGTGTAAACCTCTTTACTACCTTTACATTTTGTAAGGAATACTTGGTAAACAAGATGGTGTTCTTTATTATTTTGTTAATATCTACAGGTTTTATCTCTGACAATGCAGGTTTTCCATGTTGAATAAGGCTTTCTATAAGCCTTCCCAGTCGTTCTATATTCCCTCCAATCATATTAAAGTGTTTTTTTATATCTTTATCTTCTCCAATCTTTTTTTCTATGAGTTTTGAAAGAAGATAAGAAGCAGCTTGGATATGTGTTAACGGTTGCCTTATCTCATGTACTAAGGTTAACAAAGTCTCTCCGAGAATAGCTAAGCGAACTTGCTGGCTTAATTTGAGATGAATGTCCTTTAACTCTTCTTCAGTTTTTTTGATCCTTATGATCTCACTCATTGCTATGGAAAGTCGATTAATAAGTGCCGTCAATGTGGATATCTCAGTCTTTTCTAAAGGAGAGGGTTTTAATGTTAATATCCCTATCCTTTTTTTCTCTTGACCTAATAAAGGAATTACTAACCTTTTGGTTTTGTGATCTATACTATATTCTTTCTTGAAGAAAAGCACCTTTGATTCTATGGTAGGACTGTCCCTTAAGAGAGGTATATCTCCTTCTTTTTTTATATTTTTCTTGCATTCTAAGGTATTATTTTTGCTATTAAGGATGAATATCCGCACCTCATTAAAACCAAGAAGGCCGTGAAAAACTTCAAAAATAATGTTATATACATCCTCTGGTTCAGAAAAGGCGTTGATAAGAGGTACGATAAACTCTGATATTTCAGATGCCTTTTGAGAAAAAGGAGTATCCTTTAAATCTTTAATCCATTTTTTATAACACATAAATGCAAACATTGGTTTTCTTATTTGAACAAAAAGTTCCCCTAATCTCTTCCAGCCAAATTCTTTTTTTAAGAACCTTTCGTATATAGGATTTCTAAACATATAACTTTCTTTCTTAAAAACAAATCCTCCTGTCAATTCCAACCTCCCCACATCCCTTGTCCCTGTTATCGCCTCTTTTCTTTTTATCCTTTTTTTATCACTTATTTCTGCTAATATCTCCAATGCCTCTGGATATTCCTCTACCTTCCTTTTCATCTCTTTCATATCCTCACTACCTTCGGCAACAATCTTGTCTATCGCTTTTTGTAAATTATGCTTTGTAACCTCTTTCTTCTCTTTTTTACAGCTATCCCAAAGTATTTTGAGAAGAAAAGGATGCCCTCCTGTTTCTTTGATTAAATACCTTTTCACATCATTCCTCACCAATACACCCCTTTCTTTTGCCAATTTATCGATAAGTGCCCTTGCTTCTTCCTTAGTTAAGTCAGAAAGAACATATCCTCCAATCCTATAAGACTCCTCATCAGGCCCAGAAAGTTGTGATAAAGTAACAGCACCTACTAGTAATACTGACAATCTAAAAAATCCTGAGCTATATCTTTCATTAGAAATGGCTCGGAATAAAGAAAAAATCCTCCTCATTGAATCCTTATCTAAACATTCCATTCCATCCAGTACTAAGATGAGCCTCGTATCGGGTCTTGCATTTAATACCTCTATCAAAAATAACCTAAAAGATTCCTCTGAAACTGCTTTATAAGTTTTACTATCTATTATTCCACATCCTGCTGTTATATTTTTAGATAGCTTGGTGCAAACAGAACGAAAAGCAAGACCTTTGAATTTAGTTAGGTCAATATATATTACAGAATATTTAGGAAATTCCTTTTCTATTCTATCCTTTATCTGATGTATAAATGTAGTCTTTCCTATCCAATTTGGCCCAATAATTGAACAAAAACCTTCCCTCAAAAGCTCTTTTATTATATCCTCTACTCCTTTTCTTACAACCAATGTTTCAGACATCTGACTTTAGATATCAAAACCCCCTGCCATTTTCTTTAGATCACTTCACTTCCTCTAATATCTTTTCCAAGATGAAATTAATGTCATATCTTTTTCTCAATATCTCTGGGAATTTAGGGTATGAGAATTGATAATACACATCTTCTTTAATAAGTATATTAGCTATTTCTAAATCATCCATTTTCCTCTTAAGCTCTGAAAAGTCTAGGAAAATCCCTTTTTCTTTAAGCCTTCTGTCAATAAATTCATCCGTTATCTTCTCATTAGTTTCAAGGACAAGAAAGATAATAAGCTTTTCAAGACTATCTGCAATCTCAAGGAATGTACCAGCTATGAAGTCTTCAAACTCAAGACTATTTTTCACTTCCTCTACATCCTTTAAACACAATTCAAATCTTTCCTTTTCATCCAAGAGCTTAATCAATCTACTGCAATGAAATTGGATTATATTTGGATGGCATCCTGCCTGATAGAGTATCTCCTCCGCTATCCTCTTTTTATCTACAAATGTAACTCCTAACCCGCTCATCGGTTCTACTATTAAATTTTTAGCACTTTCCTCATCTAAAACCGAGATCCTTATTGGTTGCATAAAATTAAATAATGGGGAATCCAATCTCTTTTGTTCAGAGAATAATTCTCGAAAGCCTGAGACAATATATCTACAATAGCCTTCCTGAAAACTTACTCTTAAAGTTTTGAGCCATATATTAGCCCTCAATCTATCATAATATAAAAGGGAGTCAATCTCATCCAGGAAGAATGTGATTTTCTTTCTATATTTTTCAGATATTATCCTAAGAAAACTAGGAAATTGGTGTATAGACAGCTTGGTTTTTCCCCTTCCAACTAAACGTTCAACAACAGTTGCCACAAAACTCTGTGTGTCCTCTATTATAGAACAGTCTAAATATATTGGGATTGAAATACCCTCCTTCTTCAAGACATCCAAAGCCCTTTTCATCAGAGAGGTCTTTCCTATTTTCCTACCACCTATAATGGCAAAATTTGTGTCTTGCTTACTTACTAAAAGCATTGTCTCTCTTTTTCTGCCATAAAACATCCTCTCTGATACAGGTGATTGGGTTTCATATGGTGAAATAACAGATATTCCATACTGCCTTAAGATTGCCCTCGTAAACTCATTATTCCTTGAAAAAGAGAAAATAATCTTCCTTGTCTCGTCCTCATCTAATATAACTATATTGATCAAAGATTCCTTTGCCAATTTTTTAATTTTCTTTGTCTCCCCCCTTGCCAGGACGAAGAAAAGATTCTCTCCTTGTGCAAAATTTACCATCTCCTTAGTTGTATTAAATAGAGATTTTACATCTTGAAATGAAGAAGTTTTGCATACCAAGATATATGTATTCCCTAAAGTTCTAATAAATGTTTCAGGCATGTTGAGCTCGTAGAAAAATAAATTTGTTTTTTCTTTCTTATCTTTAATCTCAAATCCTAATAATTTGCAAAAAAGGGCTATAAATTCATCTATCTTCCCTTCTATTAATCTATTTCTCTCTTCCATCTTCTCCCAAATAACTGATAGCCCTATTGCTATATTCCATTCCTCTTCTGTGATCTGTATATCCTTTAGTATTTGTGCTAAAACACCCTTTTTTTTCAGATATTCATCTGTCTTATAAAGCAAAGAAAGAGGTTTGGAGATAAAAACTTCATTTGCAAGCTTATGTAAAAACTCCATTTGGAAAATCTTTGCAAAAAGAGGGACAGCAAATTTTAACCTGCCTTCCTTAAGATGAAATATTCCCTTATGGATAAGCAGATTTATTGTATCCTTCCTTTCTTTATCATCGATGAGATAGGAAAATAAAGAAAATTTTCCTTGAGCCAATGCAGCAGCAAGAAGCTTTTCGTTATTTGAAAGCATAAAACGATTCTCAAAGAATTTCAAAAGTTTTTTCACAATATCAGGATTGTACACATCACTCTCTGAAACCCAGACCATCTTTTTACTAAATACAATTTCATCTGGTCTTTTGTTTTTGAGTTCCTCAAAGATATAAAAACCGATAAGTTGACAAAAAGATGGCCTGTAATCTGCCAACCTCAATATTCCCTCCTTTGTCTCTTTAGAAAATTCTAGGATTCCATAGATAGGGACTTCTAATCTTTTTTCTGCCTCCTCTCTATCCTTTGAATAGTCAATATATATACCTTCTGGTGCTGGATATGGATTTTGAATATCTTTTAGCCTTCGTTTTTTCTCTAAATACCCAAGCTCTTCTTTGCACTTTCTGATATAATCCTCTATAATTCTTGTCATTGTATAGTCATAGATAGAAACCATATCTTTTTTGCATATGACCAGAGATCCTCCAAGAAGGGAAATATCTTTAGTATTCTGATAATCTATCCTCTCTTTCTCTTCTCCCCAAGAATCCAAGATAATAATATCGAAGTCTGTTGCAGTTAATATCATTTTTCTACCTTGTTCCTTATGTATTTTGATTCCTTTAATCTCTCCCCCTATTGGAATTAGAGATCTACACCTTTTGGGTTCAAGAAGATAGATATAACCGCTATCATCTCCTGCAATTATTTCCTTATTTAAATCTCCATCGATATCTTCTATAGAGAGTCTTATTACCTTACCATTTGTTTGGAATCTCCATAGCTCCTCTCCCTTGTAGGAGAGGATATAAAGACTATCCTCTGTCCCAACTATTACTTCATTATGTCCGTCATTATTAATATCATCAGCAGATATACTTAAAACTCTTTCTTTTATCTTGACTTGATTATTAAAAATATCTCTCTCTTCCTGCTTTGATTTAGGAAAATGGATGTTGTCAATACACATTACTCCCCCTTCTCTTAATCCTATAAATATCTCATTGCTCATCCCTTCGTCCTTAAGCAGTCGAATCCCTTTTTTTGATAAAGATTTGACATAATGAAGGTTGATGGATGTTGCATAAATACTAGTTATTTCTCTTTGCAGCCTCTTTGCCGATAATTGGTCTCCTGATAAGGGATTTACAAGATAAAGATCTGTTTTCGAACTTATGAAGAGAATATCATCCCTAATATAGATACATGATACCTCATTTTTTAGCCTTTTTTTCCATCTAAAATTTCCCTCTACATCATAACTACGAATACTGCCGTCCTCGCATCCGATGATTATCAATCCTTTTTTGTCACTTGTATCTTGCGTACAAAAGGATACAATCGGAGAAGGAGTTCTAATACGAGCAATAAGATTTACTTCTTGGCTCTTTAATCTTTCAGAAAGTTCTAATGTTCTTTTTATGTCCCTCTTACTATATAAATCCTCTACATCTTTTAAGGATTCCATCTTATTCCTTGTTCTTAATGAAGATCTTTTATTTTATTTTTAAAAACATTTCGAACTATTGGAACCATTCTTATTAAGAATGAAAAGTAAGTCTTTATCCCTTCCCTTGTCTGCATCTATAATAATCATTTATTTTTTCTTCTGTAAACCTCCCCCTTAGTATTATACCATAAAATCTTCAAAAATTCATTAAGTTTTTGTAAAATCGAGTTTCCTCTATTACGACTAAATTAATCTGTCATTTATTGTGTGGGGGTTAGTACAATGTTACAGTATACTTATTGTAAGATAAGATGAACAGGGTAGTTCAATGCTTTGAAAAGACTGGTCTAGAGAATACCGAATTTTGTCTCTTAGGATTGTAAAGAATATAGTCAGGAATGGTTATTGCCATGCGGTTTTTGTAGTTTGATTATCTTCTGATCACCATAGATTTTACAGAAGAAAAATCCCCTGCCTTTAGCTTGTAGAAGTATAGCCCTTTAGATACTGGTTGTGCATTATCATTCCTTAGGTCCCAGAATATTGCTTTATCTTTCTGGGTGTATGAACCCCTTCTTCTTTGTCCAACATCTATTGTCCTTATCTTCTGGCCTAAGATATTGTAAATTTCTATTGAAACATTACTATCTTTTGCAAGCTTAAATGGTATATAGCAGGCATTATTTGCTGGATTTGGATAGGATTGGAATAAAACTGATAAATAAACAATATCTTTCTTTTCTACATTCATCTTATTATTCTCCATATCCCTTATATCGACCCTTTCAAACAAAACATTGTCTCCCCTTATCCTTGCAATCTCTCCATCAAAATTATTGATTATGCCAAAGTCAATGATGAGCCTATTTTTCTCCAAAAGATAGACGAATGGAGAAATCTTTGGCGAAATATCAAAAAATCCATCGACAAAAAGTTCAATATGGCCACCAAGGATACAAGAACCTTTATATTTTATAACAAACTCTCTCCCTTCTTCTTCAATCCAGATGATATTTGAACTTTGGGATTTAGCTTTGGAATGAGAATTTGAGTTTACATAATTCCACATTAGACAGAATACCATTAAATCCTCAAAGTCAATGATACCATCTTTTGCTGGAATAAGCTTTGGTGGCTTTCCAGCTGCAGGACCTATATCATAATCAGGTATATCCTTCTTCCAGTTTGTGATAATAAACATTAGATCATCGAGGTCTAGCTTTTTATCCTTGTTTAGGTCTCCCATAAAGTAATCTTTTATTGTTATATTTGCAGGATAAACAGATGAAGAAACTTTTGAGTTGTTTGAATCCCTAAGGTCAACAAGGGAAAATGATATACTCCCAACTCCCTCCTTTATCCCTTTAAACAGTATATTTGCTATTTTCCCAGAACTATTTGTACATGCCCCAATCCTTGCACAGACTATAGTTATTTTTCCATTGCTTGTACCAAAAAGAAAGACACCGGAAAGTAAATCCCCTTTTTCTATCTTTAAAGGCTCAAGACAATCTGGATATAAAATCTCAATTTGCGCACCAAGAAGATCTGGATAAGAGACAAAAATAGAAACATCTATTTCTTCATCAATAAAGATAGAGATATCCTGTGGTTCTATTTTGACAGTTGCATTTTCTCTTTTTGTTTCGAATGTAATATAATTGCCATCTTTATCCATAAGCCTTGTTCCATTATCAAAGGAAAGTCTACAAAAAGCATCTTTCTTTCCCAAAAACAAAATCCTTGCAAGACATCCAGACCCTACAACCTCTCCTGTAAAAAGGGCGAGGGTATATTTTATCTTTCCGTTTTCTTGTTTTTCTTCAAGCACTTGTGCATTCTTAAGAAATCCGCCATTCTCTATCTTTACTAAATCAAGTACATCTTGGTTAAAAAAGATATGTAGCGAGCAAGCAATCAAAGATGAAACATTTTCTATGTTTATATCGATCTCATACTCTTCTCCTTCCTTTATAGAAAAAGAATCTGGTAAAATGGAAAGAGAAACATTATTATTTTGTATTTTTGTGCTTTTCGAAAGAATCCCTATCTTTCCAAAGTTATGTCTTAATATATAGAAATCAATAAGATCAACATTTCCATCATGATTAAAATCACTTTCAAGCCCTTCTGCAGATTGGCCAAATTCTTTTCTAAGTCTATAAAAATCAGCCAAATTTACCTGCCCTGAATCATCTGTATCTCCTGCTAGCAGGCTAATCGTTCCAATGTCTGTTTCTGTCCCAACGCAAATCTCGTAAGTTATACTTCCTGCACCATATGTATCTGCCCAGAGTGTATAAGTCCCAACAGGGATACTTACAAATGTAAACATTGATAGATTATCTGTTGTTGTTGTACCAATTCCAAGAACCCCAACGATAATCCCAGAAAATTCCATGGACTCTGTTCCAAGTGATACAATCTTCCCTGTCAGTGTTCCCATAATAGTTGATGAAGAAAAGGCATTTTGCCAAGAAAATGGAATGTCACCACCATCATTATCTATTAGATTTGTCTTTTTTATACTTGGATCTTCAGACACCTCAAATGAAATTGCAGATGTTCCAGATGACTTTCCTCTAAATTCAATATTTGCAATTGTTCCAGAACCAGTCGATGAACCAGTCATTAAAATAGGTGAGTAGACAATTGTTCCAGATGCATTGTCGAATTGTTCAAATAGAATAGATGCTCCGGGTGGAAAATCTCCAAATGTTATTGTCGAAACCTCAAGAATATCTGGATCAAACGAAAGATATATGGATGCACCAACCATATTTACAACGTTATCTATCATAACCTTAATTGTTGATGTTGAGCCAGAACCAACAACAAAGGGTGATGGAGAAAGATAAAGCAGGGTTAAACCTGTTGTTGCAGAGGCTATATTGGAGTAGCTTGATGTACCCATGGTATTATAGGCACAAACACTATAGTAGTATCTTGTGTTTGGAAGGAGGCCTGTGTCTGTATAGGTTGAATTTGTCGTTGTTCCAATATAAACAAAGGCTGTAATTGTAGAACCTCTTTCAATAACAAAGCCAATCTCATTGTCTGAATTATCAAACCAAGAAAGATTTATAGCCGAATTTGATATTCCAGTTGCAGTCAGGGTTGATGGGGGGGGTGGTGGAATGTCCCAAGTTGTACTAGATGCAATATTTGAATAGTTTGATGAGCCACCCGTTAAATTCCACGCATAAACCCTGAAGTAGTAACTTGTTCTTGGGGAAAGCCCTATAACTGTATATGTTGAATTTGTTGTTGTTCCAATATAAACAAGTGCGGTAATTGTAGAACCCCTTTCAATGATAAACCAAAGCTCATTTGTTGAGTTGTCATCCCAGGAAAGCCCAATGATAGACGAACCAATTGCTGTTGCTACAAGACTAGATGGTGCAATTGGTGGAATGTCAAATGTTACTGCGGATGCTATATTTGAATAGCCAGATGTCCCATATTGGTTATATGCACAAACCCTGTAATAGTATGTTGTATTACTTGAAAGCCCAGTATCTGTGTATGTTGCAAGGGTTGTTGTCCCAATTTGGGAAAATGTTGTAATTGTTTGTCCCCTTTCCACTATAAAACATTCCTCATTTATCGAATTGTCAGACCACGATAGGTTTATAGTCGAGCTTGAAATAGCTGTTGCTACCAAATCGCTTGGACTATTTGGAATTGTTTCTGTCCCTAAAGTTGCGTACTTAAGTTTACCATTCGTATTGTCATAGTAGGCTATATGGACAGCTCCATCATGGACACAGATAGAAGAATACATCCCAACATCTCCAGATGAATCAACAGCCTGTGTTCCCCATGTTGAACCAGAGCCGTAGGCAATCCTTAGATCTTTGTTTGTCGCATCGTAGTAGCTGATATAGACATTTAAGCCATCCAAAGCAATTGAGCAATATTGTCCAACATCATCCGATGTATCTATAGTCCGTATTATCCACTCACCAGTAGAATTAAATGCGTACTTCAAATTAGCATTTGTTGCGTCGTAATAAGCAATATGAAGTGCTCCAGCAGTTCCTGCTATTGATGAAAATCTCCCAACATCTCCTAAAGTATCAATTGTCATTGAACCCCATTCTGTTACATTCCAAAATGCAAATCTCAAATCACCATCAGTTGCATCATAATAGCTCATACATGGAAGCGTATCTTCGATGAGAAAAAGTGATGCAAACCTTCCTCTGTCTTTTTTTGGAGAGTAATCAACTATATGCTTTATCCAGTCTATTCCTGTCCAAAACGTATATTTTAATACCATATTCTTCTCATCATAATAAGCTATATTTGGACGTCCATCTAAATCTAATTTTAGGGATGAAAACCTTCCAGCACCTCCATTATCAACAACCGTACTTGTTCCAAAAGATTGTGTTCCAATGTGATATACATTTGTATACAAAAGCCTTTTTTTTGTCATATCATAATGGCTTATGTGTCCATTGTTTTTATTATCCAAAGCAAGAGATGTATAATACCCGCAAGAACCGTGAGTTCCAACAACAGATGTAGTCCAGGAAGAGCCTGTCCAATATGAATACATCAATCTCCCTGTTGTAAGGTTTGTATATGAAACATGAGGTCTTCCAGATGAATCTATAGCAATTGATGGATGTATTCCAACATCATCGAGACTTGGAATTGTGCTTATCTGCCAATTAAAAGGTAGATTTGGAGAAGCTCCCCAGATAATACCCGAGAGAAAAATAAAAGCAACCAGTAATATATGCATCTCATCCTTTTTATCGGCATAATTTTTATTTTACTTAACCCCTTTTTTTACAAAAAATTAAGTTTTTTGCTAAAATATAGGAATGAAAGAACAAAAAAATCCTCCACTCAACTTTCTCCTTTCTTTGTTCAAAATTAAACAAGGAGAAAATATAACGGGTATTCCTCGGAATTTAAAGCCAATTTTATTAGCATCTTTATTGAAAGATAGAGAGAAAGCTCTAATTGTTACAAAAGAATCGTTAATGGAAAGACTCTACGAAGATATCTCTTGTTTTCTTTCATGTGTCTATTTATTTCCAAAAGAAGATGAGATATTTCCATCGGATGTTATTTCTGAAAAAAGAGAGATACTTAAAAGACTTAAGGAAAATGAAAAAACCTATGTTGTCTCCTGCTCTTCTTCTCTTACAAAAAAGGTTCCATCGAAGGAGGACTTAGATAAAGATAAAATCTATCTTTCTCTTGACGACGAAAGGGGTTTTGAAAAAACAAAAGAAGATTTAGCAAATATTGGCTATAAGATAAATGAAAAGTGTGATGAAAAGGGGCTTATAGCTGTAAGGGGTGGAATAATCGATATATGGCCAATAAATTATGAGCATCCTGTAAGGTGTGAATTTGATGGAGATTGTGTTTTTTCTTTGAGGCTTTTTGACCCAGATACTCAAATATCATTCCAAAACAACACGAAGGCAACGATTGAACCCTGCTTAGAGTATGAAGATGTATTTTTGTCTAGTTACTTTGAGGATGGAGTTATAGTTTTAGATGAAGAAGATGCTTTGATCGATGAGATGGATGTTGATGTAATAAAGGGAATGGAAAACGTTATAAAAATAAGCTATTTTGGCGAAGGTTCATTTAGTGGAATCCCTATCCCAAATTTTAATGGAGAGATAGATAAATTTGTCCATTCTGTAAAAAATTGGATAAAAAATGACATAAATATTATTGTTTGTGCAGGCTATGAAGGACAGAAAGAGAGGATGAAAGAATTAGTCGGTTCGGATGTAAAAATTGTTGTTTCTTGTATATCTTCTGGATTTTCATTTGAAAATACAGTTGTTGTTACAACAAACGAGATATTTGGGAAAGGACCTTATTTTGGAAGGAAAAGATTTAAGGAAAAAAGGGTCCTTCCAGTTTATGATATTAACCAGCTTAATATTGGAGACTACGCTGTCCATGCAAACTGTGGTATTGGAAAATATTCAGGGATAAAGAGCCTTAAGTCCTGTGGAAAAATAAGGGACTTTCTTGTCCTTGAATATAAAGAAGGAGATATACTCTACATCCCAACAGAGAGAATTGACCTTATCGAGAAGTATATTGGTGAAGAGGAGCCTAAGATAACAAGGCTTGGCTCTGGTTTATGGGAGAGGACAAGGAATAGAATAAAGAAAGATTTATTCAAATACGCAAAGGAACTGATTGAGCTTTATGCAGAAAGGGAGATATATCAAGGACATGTATTTTCAAAGGATACAATCTGGCAGAACTTTCTTGAACTAGGATTTGTCTGGGAAGAGACAGAGGACCAGATAAAAGCAATTTATGAGATAAAGAAAGATATGGAAAGTACAAAACCAATGGATAGACTCCTTGCTGGAGATACAGGATATGGAAAGACAGAGGTTGCAATTAGAGCATCATTTAAGGCAATAATGGATGGTATGCAGTGTGCAGTTTTAGTTCCAACAACAATTCTTGCCCATCAGCATTACAATACATGGTGCGAAAGGATGGAAGGATTTCCTATAAAAATTGGTCTTCTTTCAAGATTTTGTAGCCAATCAGATATAAAGGCAACAATTGAAGGTTTAAAACAAGGAAGTATTGACATTGTCATTGGAACCCATAGACTCCTTTCAAACGATATATCTTTTAAAAACCTTGGTTTAATAATTATCGATGAAGAACAGAGGTTTGGGGTTATGCAGAAGGAGAAACTAAAGAATCTTAAGAAAACAGCAGACTGCCTCTCCATATCTGCAACACCTATTCCAAGGACATTGTATTTAGGACTATCTGGAATTAGAAAGATGAGTATAATAGACACACCTCCTAAAGGGAGAAAAGATATAGAAACCCATATTCTGAAATTTAGCCCCGATGTAATTGGAAAGGCAATAAAGATGGAGCTTGAAAGGGATGGTCAGATATTTTTCGTCCATAATGACATCGAAACGATAAACAATATTGGAGAATATATAAAATTTCTTATTCCTGGAATAAGGATTGGCATTGCACATGGAAAGTTAAAGGAGGATAGACTTGAGAAGGTAATGATCGATTTCTTGAATAAGAAGATAGATTGCCTTGTTTCAACATCGATTATAGAATCTGGCCTCGATATCCCATCGGCAAATACGATAATTGTAAACTCTGCACAAAATTTTGGCCTTGCTGACCTATATCAGATAAGAGGAAGGGTTGGAAGGTCTTATGAAAAGGCATATTGCTATTTTCTATACCCAGACAAAAGACTGAAGGAAAAGGAAAAAGAGAGACTTTCTCGTATAAAGGAATTCTGCCATCTTGGATCATCATATTCCCTAGCACTATCTGATTTGCAGATGAGAGGCTGTGGGAATATCTTGGGAAAGGAGCAATCTGGGAATATTAAGGCAATTGGCCTTTCACTTTGGACAAAGCTACTCTCTATGACTATTTGTAAGATAAAAGGGATAGAGATTGAAGAAAAGCTTACCCTTCCCTTTGATATTCCAGACGATGCATACATCCCAAAGGAATATATAGGCGATGAAAGAGAGAGGTTCAATATTTACAAGAAACTCTCATCTGGCTATCCTGTAGAGAAGTTAAGGGATGAGATAAGAGATAGGTTTGGAAAGATTCCAGAACCTACATTAAGGCTCTTTGAGGGGTATAAAAAATAAGCTAAAAACTCAACTTACACAACAAAAGATAGAGAGAATGTTCTTAAATATCAATGGGTTATGAAAAATATAACTGCCCAGCCTTATTATAACCTAAAAAACTAAAATAAAAGTATAAATCTACAATTGTTATAATTTTTCCTATAAAAGTTTTTGCCAAAAAATGCCGATAAGTAAAATAGGATGGAAGAAGAATCCTTGTTTGGATTGTAAAAAACCTAAGGAAACGGAAGAGAGAAAC
>DNCM01000185.1 GCA_003498085.1 bacterium | reverse complement strand
AAGCTAATAGCTAATGACTAAATAGTTACGTAGTTTTTATAATACTTTATATCCCACAATACCATCCAATGTGAGAAAAAATATCCTATCTCCCCTGATTAAAGGTTGAGAAACAACATCTGTTTTGTGTTTAAATATCTCAATTTTGCCATCCCTAGTTGAGATATCAAAGAAGAAGAATCCACCAGGACATTTTCCTACAAGCTTTTCACCAAGGATTGTTGATAGAATATGTGAAAACTGGTGGAGTGTGTATTGCCCTGTTTTTATATCAAGCTCAATTGGAAGAATGGACAACTTATCGCCCGATTCCTTGATGTAATAGAGCTGTGGTCCTATATCTCCAGAAATAATAATCCCATCTTTAAATACAACGGGAGGGAAATTTAGGTGAATGTGGTCTTGTGAGCAAACCTCATCCTTTATCTCATCCATAACAAGGCTATTTTTCAAAATGTCATAGGATGCAACCATCCTTTTTCCATCAAAAGATACCACTTCAAAATAGAGCCTTTCTGAAAATAGAACTGGAGCAGAACATAAGCAATCAGAGAAGGGCTCGTTCAGTCTTTTTATTTTCCCATCATCTACCATTATTATCTCTCCATATCCAGAGAGAAAAACTGGCTTTTTCTCAAATATTACTGAACTTCTCAAAAAATCATCATCCTTTGATAATTCAAGATCGATGAAAGTATATTTCCCATCTAGGCAATAAATAAGAATCGTCCTTTTAAATCCAAATATAACCAAATTTTCATAAGCAACCGGAGAACAATAATCAATAAGTTCAATCATTCTATCCTCAAGAACAGGATTTATCAAAAGGGAACTTGTAATGGTAAGCCTAAATATACATCCATTTACTGCAAAGAAAACAAATGGATCAATATAAATAGGTGATGAGGCATAAGATAGCCTATCTGGAAGGATAAAATCTCCCTTTATCATTGTCCCATCATTCTGCCAAACCCCAATAAATGAATTCATAGAAGGATGTGGAGCAATCAAGATATCTCCAGCCGATATCATAGATGGAATGTTGGGAAGAAAGCTTGGCACTATTTTTCCTGACTTATAATTAAATAATTCTTTTACATGACTCCATTTACCGAAATTTGCATCCGATGAAGATCTATTCTTGTCCTTCCTTGACATAGCCCAAGAATAGGAAAAAATCTCCCTTTTCCAGGCATTAAGGGTTGTCTTCATATCAAGGTCATCTGGGTTTTTTGAGCAGTATTCACCAAGTGTATCCACTGCCTGGTCATAAAGCCCCACCTTCCTCAAATCCAATGCTTCTTTAACTAATTCTTCCATTATAACTCATAGCTTCTATGTAGCTCCTCAATCATCATTCTATAATCAGAGAACGAAATAAAATTATTTGCAAGAAGCAGAAACAGGCCTTCTGCGATGTTGTTCAAAACCCTTACTGCCTTGGTTTCTATATCCTTTGTAATGAGCTTCTTTGAATACTTTGATCCAATCTTAAGCTGGTCTAATGAATTTGCAAGGCGGAAGCTTGTATCTTTTATCCTTGGAATCCTCGCATACCTTGAAAGGAGATTCATGGTATCTTCTCCTTCTTTTATAACACCATCTATATCTATTGAGCCATAGATCCCAGCGTGTTTAAAGATTTGTGCATTTATTTCCTTAAGGAGCCTGTCTTCTGTCTTAAAAGATGGTCCATCTCGTGGAATATCTGGATAGACAATGCTACAAGCAGGATGTTTTGCAATTATCTTTATCTTTGATGAAAGTTCAAGAGAAATATCTATTGAATAATTTCCCTCAACGGGAAGAAAGAATGAAAAGACACCAAGCAATTGATAAACATCCCCTACCTTCTTTATCAAGGGAATCTGCCCATTTGGTCTATTAAATAAGACTGTCGTTTCCCTTTTTATAACCCCATCACTGCCAAACAGATCATCCTTATAGATAAGGGGGACAAACCTGTCGTAGAAAAATCCAATATCTTCCAAAACTCCTTCCTTTTCCTTTGCTTCTTTTGGCTTAATAACTCTGTAATCAATCCCAAGATACAAAAGTGCACCCTTTGCAGGCTCTCCAAAACTATATTTAGGAAATAAAGAAAAAAGCATATCCTTTATTTCTCGAATCTCTAAGTTAGTTATAACAAGAAATATATCCTCTGGGATGATAGATGCCTCATCGAGGAAACTTTTTATCTTTTCCTTGTATAGATTGACAAATGGAAAGATTATATTACTCAGTTCATCCCTATTTATCGTAAATAAAAAATTCTTCCAGTTTATTGCTGTCCATTCCTTTGTCTGGCATTCATTCCTTGCCATTCTAATCTTTTCCAAAAGTAGGTTCCTTTGCTCCTTGCTTGACTGTGGAAATTCCTCTCTTAAGAACCTATTTCCATCCATGATATGACCAAGGACAGCGTGGTCTATATTTATGTTCCCAGTATTCAATATGGGTTCAGTATTCAAAAAAGTAAGGTTCGGCCTTCCTTGGCTATCTGATGCAATTTTTGCAGCCGATACTACCGTCTCCCTCTCGTCTATACCAAATACAAAAATTGGCTTTTCCCTATCATCGAATCCTGAGCTTATAACACAAGACAACGGCTCGCTGATAAGAAAGAAAGAAGCAAACATATCTCTTTGTTTTTCTAAGAGTTCTTTGTCTTCTGATGATGGATATGAAACCGCTACCTCATCCGGAGAAAATTCATCCTTTATCTTTGCAAAAAATGAAGAAATTTCATCTTTTGGAAAGGGTAATACCTTTATCCTGTTATCAACAAAATACGCAACTTTACCTCTAATATCTATGCCTACTCTCATTTCTTAAAAAATTTCATCCCTTCAAATATCTTAATACCAGAGGATGATTTGTGATATGCAAAGCTTGCCCTTTCTGGATGGGGCATCATAGCAAGGACATTTCCCTCTTTGTTTGTTATGCCTGCAATATTAAAAACAGAACCATTTGGATTTATGGGAAATTCATCTATAATTTCTCCATCCTCTGTACAATATCTTAAGGCTACCTGTTCATTCCTTATAAGCCTATCAAGTAACCCCTCTTTCTGTGTTACAAACCTTCCCTCTCCATGGGCAATAGGGATAGGAAATACATCACCAATGGAAAATAAAGAGAAAAACGGACTTTTTTTTGACCATACTTTAAGATAAATCCAGTCGCAAAAAAATCCTGTCCATCTATTAAAGGTAAGAGCCATCTCAACCTTTGTCCATTCTATTCCAGGAACAATTCCCGATTCAATTAAGACCTGGGCTCCATTGCATATCCCGAGCACAGGACAGCCATCCTCTGCCTTTTTCATTATAGCCTTCATTATCGGTTTCTTGGAGGCAATTACCCCAGCCCTCACCCTATCTTGGTATGAAAAGCCACCAGGAATAATAAAACCATCAAATTCAAGTAATTCATCGGCTGGTCTGTTCCATCTGAATATCTCGCAATCAATCTCAACAGATTTTACCGAGACAAGTGTTTCATACTCGCAGTTTGTCCCAGGAAACTGAATAACCGCAACCCTCATTTAGAAGCCAGTTTAAGAAATGCCTCTTCTAGCGAAAGTTCGCCATTTTGAGTAATCTCTCCAATTGTTCCACTTCCTACGATCTCTCCCTTGTTTATTATGACTACACTGTTGCATACATAGGACGCCTCAGAGAGGATGTGGGTAGAAAAAATGATTGTTTTTTCTTTGGCAAGTTCCTGGATGAGTGAGCGAATTTGTGTAATCTGAATCGGATCAAGTCCAGATGTCGGTTCATCAAGGATCAGAACGGGTGGATCATGAACAAGGACCGATGCCAATCCAACCCTTTGGCGAATCCCCCTTGAAAGCTCGCCAATCCTTCTTCTCAATGATGAAGAAATACCGCAGATATCAGCAATTTCTCTAATTCTCTTTTCCTTATTGTGAATGCCTCTTATATCGCAGATAAAACTTAAAAAACTATACGCCTCCATATCCAGATAAAGGGGTGTTGTTTCTCCTAGATAGCCAATGTTTTTCTTAACCATGAATGGCTCTTTATGTATGTCATAACCACAGACATCAACCCATCCAGAAGAAGGAGAAATGAAACAGGAAATTACCCTCATCGTCGTTGTTTTCCCTGCGGCATTTGGACCAAGAAATCCCAAAACATCACCCTTTTTTACCTCAAATGAGATATTATTAAGGGCAGTGATATTTCCAAATCTCTTTGTAACATTCTCTACCTTAATCATTGGCTTTTTATTATACAAACTCAAGCTTTTTTTGTAAACATACGAAAAAAATAACAAAAAAGTGATCGTACTCACTGAAAAATTAATTTTTTTTGTTTATACTTATAAGTGGAATGGAAGGGATGATAAAAAAGGGGCTCTCTCCCCTCCCCGTTCATCCCTTCCTTAATTTTAGTATTTGATATACTAAAAATCAATTGAATCTCAAGTGATTTAGAATTTAAAA
>DNCM01000177.1 GCA_003498085.1 bacterium | reverse complement strand
GAGACACCAAAACAATTGATCCTAGTATTCTAAATCTACCCCCACCTATCTTAGAAGATTTCTATAGCCTCTTTAGGAACGAATTAGAAAGAGATGGTGGTTACCTTCTGGGTAACGCAGTCAATATCCTACGAATGATACTTCCTTTCCGAAATTATTTTTTTTCTTTTCCTTGGGGTGCAAGAAGTATGGAAATAGGAATAAAAATAAGTCCTCCAATTATAAACAGAGGCCCTAAAAAGAGCATTTTTAAATAGAGGAAAAGAAATCCCATTCCATAAACCAAAAGCCCAATTACAAATATCTTTTTGTTCATTTTACAAAATCACGCATTGTTCTTTTGACGGATGCCCTAAGCTTTGTAATTGCCTTTGCATGAAGCTGGCATATCCTCGATTCAGTGACATCCATAACTTTTCCTACTTCCTTTAGGGTAAGGTCTTCATAATAATATAAAGCAATTACCATCTTTTCCTTCTCCGAAAGAAAATTTATTGCATCGGCTAATTTTCTCTTTATTTCCTCTCTTTCTACTATAAACTCCGGACTTTGTTCTTCTTCTGCCTCAATTAAATTAATCCCTGGAACTTCGTAGTCATTTTCTCCTTCATACCATACTTCATCGAGGGATATAGTAGTTAATCCTGATATTTCAAGAAGATCCTCTTCAAATTCTTCCATAGTCATTCCAAGTTCCTCACATACTTCCTCATCAGTTATCTCTCTTTCATATTTATTCTCAAGTTTTATATAAGCATCTTCAATTTGTTTTGCCTTTTTTCTCATGTGTCTGGGTATACGATCAAGAAGTCTTAATTCATCGATAATTGCCCCCCTTATTCTTTTTATTGCATAGTGTTTAAACTCAATCCCTTGAGTTGGATCAAATTTCTCAATAGCATCTATGAGTCCAATTACTCCGTAGCTTACTAAATCATTATATTCTATGTCAGGGGCTGTGATTGCTATTTTTCCTGCTGTATATTTAACTATTGGAGCAAATCTTAAAATTAGCTCTTCTCGAACTTTAGGGCTATTGGTTTTTTTGTATTCTCTCCATTGTTCTCCTTCGGTCACTTGTTCTATTTTTTTATTAAATTCTTCCGAATTTGTTTTTTTCATTTTACAATCCATTATAGAGACTAGAAATTCTTCTGTCAAGAATTTTAGTTTTTTACCTAAATTAGGTATTTCTTAAACTTAACTACTAGAGCATATTTATTAACCAAAACGACCGCTGATATAATTCTCCGTAAGCTTTTCTTTGGGCACAGTAAATATCTGTTGTGTATTACTAAACTCTATTATTTCTCCCAGATAAAGAAATCCCGTAAAATCAGAGATTCTGGCTGCCTGCTGCATATTATGTGTGACAATTATTATAGTTACCTCTTCTTTTAATTTTATCATGAGCTCTTCAATCCTTCCTGTAGCTATTGGGTCAAGTGCAGAAGTTGGCTCATCAAAAAGAAGTATTCTTGGGTCAGTGACAAGAGCTCTAGCTATGCATAGCCTTTGTTGCTGACCACCAGATAGATTAAAAGCGGGTTTGTCAAGCAAATCCTTTACTTCATCCCATAGAACCGCGCTCTTTAGTGATTTTTCTACCCTTTCATCAAGCATTTCCCTCTTGTTTATTCCTCTGACCCTAAGGCCATAAGCGACATTCTCATAGATCGATTTTGGAAATGGATTTGGTTTCTGAAAGACCATGCTTATCTGCATCCTTACTTCAATCGGATCTATTTCTTGGGAGATAATATTTTTTTCTTCAGGATAAAGGATTATCTCTCCTTCATACCTTGTATTTGGATACAAATCATGCATTCTGTTGAAGCACCTTAAGAAGGTTGTCTTTCCACAGCCCGATGGTCCTATGAGAGCCGTTATCTTATTTTTTGCTATTTTTAAATTGTTGTTCTTAAGAACATGGTTATCTCCATAGTAAAAATTGAGATTTTTTACATCTGCTTCAATATTTTCCATTACCATTTTATTTTTTTTCTAAACCTATGCCTTATATAGATAGCCAATCCATTCATTATCAAAGTCATTATTAAAAGAACTATACCTGCTGCTGCTGCATTAACATGAAATTCTGCCTGTGGTCTTGATACCCAATTGAATATCTGAATAGGCATAGCAGTAAATGGATCAAAAAGCCAGTTAAACGATATAAACGGAAATTCTCCCGAAAGGGGCGATGTTGGCAAAAATGCTATGAATGTCAATGCACCTACCGTGATTATTGGTGCTGTTTCTCCTATCGCCCTAGAAAGGCCAATGATTATTCCCGTGAGTATTCCACCGATAGAATAAGGCAATATATGCCATTTTACTGTTTGCCATTTTGTTGCACCCATGGCATACGATGCCTCTCTTATGGAATCAGGGATCGCCCTTATCGCCTCTCTTGTTGCCATTATTATCATAGGAAGAATTAATAATGAAAGGGTAAGTCCTCCTGTTAATATACTTTCACCGAATTTGAAAAAATATACGAATACACCTAATGCTAAAAGGCCGTAGACTATGGATGGAACACCAGCAAGATTAGCAATGTTGATCTCTATGATATTTGTAAGCCAATTTTTCGGTGCATATTCTTCGAGATATATGCCTGCCGAAATGCCTAAGGGAATAGAAAAAATACCAGTGACAATCATAAGGAAAAATGTTCCAACCCATGCAGAGAGAATTCCTGCTTCACTAGGATTTCTTGAAGGAAATGATGTAAAAAATTTATAAGAAAGTCTTGGATAACCATCTGTAAAGAGATCAACAAATAGAATAAATAAAACAAAAAGTCCAATAAATGTTGAAAGAAGTCCAACTATCAGAAATATACTATTTATAAGATTATTTATCGCTATTTTTTTCTTTATATTTTCCATAATTTCTAATATCTCTCTCTTATTCTCATTTTTAACCAAAAACTTAAAATATTAAACATCAAAGTCATAATGAATAGAACAGTACCTGCTGCAAATATTGTTTTGTATTCAAGCGTTCCATAAGGAACATCTCCAAGACTTACCTGGACAATATATGCTGTTAGTGTCTGGACAGATTCAAGGGGATTTATGGTTAAATTCGGCATCATTCCTGCTGCTATTGCAACAACCATTGTTTCTCCTATCGCCCTTGAGATGCCTATGATAAAACTAGCAGCAATTCCAGAAAAACTAGCGGGAATGATAACAAAAAGTGCAGTTTGCAATTTTGTTGCACCCATAGCATAGGAGCCTTCTCTTATATGCATCGGAACTGCCTTCATTGAATCTTCGCTCATAGATGAAACATACGGGACTATCATTACCCCAATTATTATTCCAGGACTTAGTGCATTGAATCCAGAAATAGAAGGAATAAATCTCTGTAAAAAAGGTGTCAGAAACAAAAGGGCAAAATAGCCATATACAACTGTTGGAACACCTGCAAGTAGCTCAAGGACTGGTTTTATTATCTCTCTTATTTTGTGTGGTGCGTATTCGCTAAGATACACAGCACTGACAATGCCCAGTGGAATTGCAATAGAGAGTGCGACAAATGTTGTAAGGAGTGTTCCTGCAACAAGGGGAAGGATTCCAAATTTTTGCTCTGCAAAAAGAGGAGCCCATTCTTTCCCAAAGAGAAACTCCTTTATTGGTACTTCCTTAAAGAAAGAAAAAGATTCGTACGCAAGGATTACTACAATTCCCAAAGTGACAAGGATAGACGAGAATGCAGATAATAATAAAACACTCTCTATAGCTATCTCTTTAATTCTTCTTCTTATCAAAGCTATTTTTTGAGTAGATCTTCTAACTTTACACCCGCCTGCATTTCTCCTTCAAACACCGTCCCTGTTTTTACTTCTGTAAACCTTTTCATTACAAGTTTTTGAGTTTTTTCAGGAATGGGTAAATATCCAACTTCCCTACAAAGATTTGGACTATTCTTAAGATAAAAATTGATAAATTCTTTTATTTCTTCTTTTTTTATTGAATTCTTGTTGACATATATGAACAATGGTCTTGAAAGTGGTTTGTATGAGCCATCTATAATTGTTTCTTCTGATGGATAAACAGCTTCATTTGTATCTGGATTAACTATTGCAACGAGTTTTAGTTTATCTTTGTTTTCCTCATAGTATGCAAGCCCGAAATACCCTAAAGCATTTCTGTCAAAGGCTACACCTTGAACAAGAACATTATCATCTTCACTTGATGTATAGTCACTCCTTGATGCTTTTGACTTTCCAACTATTGCCTCTGTGAAATAATCAAATGTTCCCGAATCAACACCAGGTCCATAAAGATTAATAGGCTCATTGGGCCATTTTGGATCTACATCATTCCATCTTAAGACATTTTCTTTTGCATCAGGTTCCCATATCTTTTTAAGCTCTGAGACAGTTAGTGAGTCTATCCAAGAATTTTTTGGATTTACAACAACACAGATACCATCGTATGCAATAGGAAGTTCAGTGTATTCGATATTATTTTTAAGACAGTCCTCTATCTCCTTCTTAGATATTGGTCTTGATGCACCAATTATATTGACCTCTCCTCTTAAGAACTTCTTAAAACCTCCCCCTGTTCCAGATATGCCTACTGTTACCTTTATTGCACCTTTTTTTAGCTTCTGAAACTCCTCGGATACAGCTTCTGTTATTGGATAGACTGTGCTTGACCCATCGATCTTTATCAATTTTGTCAATTTCTCTTTTTCTGGCATTAAAAGAGCTGTTATTATTAGAACTGCCATTCCTAGAACTACCAGAACAATTACAGGTCTTTTAAACATCTTCAAATATAATATACTAAATCGAAATTAGTTTGCAACCGAAAATTTACCATAACTTCGTGAAAGACAGGTATAACCTGACCCCTTGGTCTATAAAATTTGATCATAAATAATCTATACTAAACTAAAATAAAATTGGTTTTCAAGTGTTGGCAACTTAATAATTTTTCTATAAGTAAGCTATCTAATTCTTGTTTATAGTTATCTATATTT
>DNCM01000063.1 GCA_003498085.1 bacterium | reverse complement strand
CTTTAGAGGAAATTTTTTTAAGCTTATGTCTGAATCACTGTCCAAAAAAGATTTATAGTAGACAAAGTATCCCCTTGTGGTTTATACTTTTACAAAAAAGGTGATGTAAATGGATTTTGTATTTCAATGCATATTCACTGCTAGGGGAGTCTTCCTATCATTCATTTTGACCCTATTATTTATCCAGAACGGTAGGCAGACAAGAATGTTAGGAGATAAGATGGACGAGGGGTTTAGGAGGATGGACGAAGGACTTAGAATGATAGCAAACCTCATAGTCCAAGAAGAAAGTTCTACAAGAGAACTTATAGCTCAAGAGACAGCATCAACAAGAGAGCTTATAAAAAGCCTTGCAGAGATTAAGAAATGATAAATTTTTGAAGCTTACTTCCGAATCATTTTTTGACAAGATATAGATGAAGTGAGTAATATCCTACGATGATTACAATGTCTATGGATCAATTGCTTGAGAAGATGGTCGAAACGAATGCATCAGATTTATATATTAAAACAGGAAGTCCTCCAATGTATAGAATAGAAGGAAATACCCTTCCTACAAAGATGGATGTATTAACACCACAAGATACAGAGCAGCTTGCATATTCTATCATGACAGATGAGCAAAAACGGGAGTTTGAAAGAGAAAAAGAACTTAACTTTGCATACCATTTACCAGGTGTTCGTTTTAGGGTAAATGTCTACAGACAAAGAGAAAGTGTCGCAATAGTCTTTCGCCAGATAAAGTTACATATTGCAACAATCGATGACCTTAGTCTCCCACCTATATTTAAAGAAATTGCTCTTACTCCAAGAGGTCTTGTTATTGTTAGTGGAGCAACAGGTTCTGGGAAATCAACAACACTTGCGGCAATTATAGACTACAGAAACGAAAATAAAACAGGTCACATTATAACCATTGAAGATCCTATTGAGTTTATTCATTTGGATAAAAAAGGGGTAGTAAGTCAAAGGGAGGTTGGAATAGATACCTATTCGTTCGGAAATGCTTTAAAGAACACTTTGAGACAGGCACCAGAGGTTATTTTGATTGGAGAAATGAGAGATACAGAAACTGTTTCCTCTGCTATATACTATGCAGAAACAGGACATCTTGTCTTATCTACCCTACATGCAACAAATGCAAATCAAACAATGGAGAGATTGATAAATTTTTTCCCGGAAGAAATGCATGCACAGATATATCTTAACCTGTCGTTAAATCTTAAGGCTGTAATTTCCCAGAGGCTAATACCTGGTATTGACAAAAAAAGGGTTGCTGCAATTGAAGTTATGATTGTAACACCAAGGGTAAAAGAACTTATAAGAAGGGGTCAGATTGGTGGTGAGCTTAAAAGTACAATTGAGAGCTCAAGAAACGAGGGTTGTCAATCTTTTGACCAGACAATATACGAACTTTACCAAGAGGGAAAAATATCGCAAGAAGATGCATTAAGGCATGCAGACTCTCCAAATGATATGAGGCTTAAGATGAAAGGACTAGCATAACTTTGTATAATATGGTATAATATAGAAAATGTATGCAATTTTTGAGATAGGGAAGAAACAGTATGTGGTAAGAGAAGGGGATATAATCGACATTGATCTTTTAGATAAACCAAAAGAAGAAGAGTTAGAATTTTCCAATGTTTTAATGATAAGGGATGATGATAATTTGATTGTAGATAACCTTGATAATTGGAGAATAAAAGCAAAGGTTTTAGAACAAAAAAAGGGTCCAAAGATTGTCATTAAAAAGCATATAGAAGGAAAGGGGTTTGAGAAAAAACAGGGCCATCGACAGAAATATACATCTATTCTTATTACAAAAATAGAAGAAGGGGCCCTTAGCTCAGTTGGCAGAGCATCTGACTCATAATCAGGGGGTCGCAGGTTCGAGTCCTGCAGGGCCCATTGTTTAATTGTTATAAGGCTGAAAAAATTGCTAAAATAACGATTTTAAAACTCTGGTTATCGTTTCTTTTGCATCGTCTATTCTATCTGGATATTTTCCTCCACCTGTTGCAAAGCCTTGTCCCCCACCTCCACCACCGCCTGTTATCTTACAAACCTCTCTTATAACAGAATCTGCCCTTATTTTCTCTATTAGATCCGTTGTTACCTTGCAAATCCAAAGGACGCTATTTTTGTCCCTCTTTGCAAGAAGGATGACGCAAGAATTTATTGAGCTTGCCAATATATCTGCACAAAAAGAAAGCTCATTCTTTGATAAATCATCAAACACCTCAAACACAAAGTTTACATTCCCTATCCTTTGAGGAGTAGTGCCTTTGATCTTTCCTTTTAAAACCTCATGTTTAAGTCTTATTATTTCGTCTTCTTGTTCTTTGCTAGTTTTTGTTAATATATTTATTTTCTCTATTAAATCCTCCCTATCCTTTATTATATGCTGATATGCCAAATTTCCTGTATATCCTTCAATCCTCCTTATACCTGCCGAAACACCTGTCTCTCTAGTAATCTTAAAAAGCCCTATTTCCCCTATCCTTCCAACATGACATCCACCGCAAAGCTCCTTACTTATATCACCAATCTTAACAACCCTTACTATTTCCCCGTACTCTTCCTCAAAGAACGCCAAAGCACCCATCTCTTTTGCATCTTTTATTGAGATATCCTTCAATATACTAACCTCAATATCATCTATTATCCATTGGTATACCTTTTTTTCTATCTCTTGAATTTGAAAGTCTGAGAGTTTGTTTGGATAGTTGAAATCAAACCTTAGTCTATCGTTTTCGACCAAAGATCCCTGCTGTTTCACATTGATTCCTAGTAATTCCCTAAGACTTGCGTGCAAAAGATGGGTTGCACTATGTGCCCTTTTTATCCCCTTTCTCCTTTCGCAATCAACGATTGCCTGAACAACATCATTTTTATTGAATTCACCCTCTTTTATTTTGTGGACAATTGCCTCCCCTACTCTTTCTGTATCCTCAACATAGATCTTTAGCCCATCTTTTATAAGAAGCCCAGAATCTCCAACTTGACCACCAGATTCTGGATAGAATGGTGTCCTGTCCAAGATGACCAGAAGGCCATCCTGCTTAAGAACTTTTGCTTCTACTTCGAGGGTTTTATAGCCTACAAACTCGGTTTTTATGTCGTACCCATCTTTTTGGAAAAATACCGCCTTTTTCCTTGATCTTTCCTTTTGCTCCTCCATCATTCTGTGATATTCGTCCATATCAACAGATCTGCCATATTCCTTTATTACCTCAATTGCATAGTCCACTGGAAATCCATAGGTATCATAAAGCTCAAAAAGTTCTTTTCCAGAGAATACATTCCCTGATCTCTTTATTTTTTCCTCAAGGATTAAAAGTCCCCTTTCTATTGTCTCATCAAACCTTTCCTCTTCAATTTTTATAATATTAGCTATATGTTCCCTTTCTTTCTCAAGATAAGGAAATATTTTTGTTACTGGATAGACGATCTGCCACAAAAACAATTTCTCACTTTTGATTTTTCTTATTGCCCTCCTTATCAAACTCCTTAGGACATATCCCCTTTCCTCATTCGATGGGATTATCCCATCATAGATAAGATGGGTTATTGCCCTTATGTGGTCTGCGATAATTCTGGATTCTGGGTTCGGGATTTGGGATTTGGGAGATATATAATCAATGATGGGTTTTATCAAATCAGATTCAAAACTTGTTTTTTTCCCTTGAATGACGGAAGAAAGTCTCTCCAATCCCATCCCTGTATCTATGTTTTTCTTAGGAAGGGGCTTTAGACTTCCATCTTTTTGCCTATCAAACTCTGTGAATACAAGGTTCCAAAGTTCCAAAAATCTATCACAGTCACAACCAGGAGAACAATCTGGTCTCCCACATCCCATTTCCTCTCCAAGGTCCATGATTATCTCAGAGCAGGGACCGCAAGGACCAGTCTCTCCCATCTTCCAAAAATTATCCTCTTCACCAAGCTTTACAATCCTACTTGGTTTAACAAACTTTTTCCAGATTTCCTCTGCAATGTTATCCTCCTTAAAGATCGAGATATAAAGTCTTTCTTTATCAATAGAAACCTCTTTTGTCAGAAACTCCCATGCCCATTCAATCGCCTCTTCCTTAAAGTAATCACCAAATGAAAAATTTCCAAGCATCTCAAAAAATGTGAGGTGTCTTGCAGTCTTTCCGACCTTCTCAAGATCAACCATCCTTATGCATCTCTGGCAGGAGCAAGCACGGGAAAATTCTAACGGCTTATTCCCAAGGAAATAGTCCTTAAATGGAACCATCCCAGCAACAGTAAATAAAACAGACGGATCAGATGGAATAAGGCTTGTAGTTTCACAAACCCTATGTCCTCTTTCTTCAAAGAACTCCAAAAACGCCCTTCTTATCTCATTGTGTTCCATTATACAACTACTTATATTTTACATCCATCAATTGTAATCCATGGCAATGCCCTCTTCAAAACAACCGGGGTCCTCCTCAGGTCTTCTTTACTATGGAATTTGCTTTTTCTTCTGGAGTATACGATTTCCTTTGCAGACTTTGGACCAATCCCTGGAACTCTTAAAAGTTCATAATAATCTGCATCATTTATTTCCACAGGAAACCTTTCTGGATGGGAAATTGCCCAGTTCATCTTTGGGTCAAATCTTTCCGAAAGATTTCCATCCTCATCAAAGACTATATCGGAAAGGGAAAAACCATAGTTCCTCAAGAGAAATTCTGCCTGATAGAGCCTGTGTTCACGAATTAAAGGTGTTGGTTTGTGGTTCTCCATCGGTGTTTGGGGTATAGGATGAAAAGAGGAGAAGTAGGCACGATATAGACCAACCTCTTTGTAAAGCCAGGTCGTTGTCTTAAGTAATTCATAATCGCTCTCATCGGATGCCCCAACGACAAACTGTGTTATCTGGCTTTTTGCCCTCCCTTTCCTTTGCGAAATCAAAGCTCCCGCTTTCCTCATTGGTTCAATGAGCTCTTTTATAAATGCCTTTTCTGGTGCAATCTTTTTAAGCCTTTCCCTATTTGGTGCCTCAAGGTTTAGAGAAACCCTATCTGCTAATTCAACTGCCTTTTCAACATAATCTAAACTTACACCTGGCAGAATCTTTAAATGGACATAGCCTTGAAAGCTTTTTCTTACTATACTAACCGCCTTTACCATCTTCTCCATTACAAAGTTTGGATCATGGGAATGTGCAGAGCTTAAGAATAGACCATGAACAAGCCCTTCTTGGGCAAGCCTAAGGAAGAATGAGGCCAATTCATCGGGGGTAAAGCTTACTTCCTGAAATACCCTTCCATTCCTCTGTGCACAGTAAAGACATCTATTTTTGCAAGCATTGTCCATTAAAATCTTAAGAAGGGGAATAAACCTTCCATCTGGAAGTACAGCAGGATATATCCATTTACAGATAGGGTCTTTAGGGTCTCTTTTTCTCCCTCCAAGACAAGAGGACAGACAAACATCATACTTTGCTCCTTCGGCAAGAAGGTTTACCTTTTTTAAGGTGTCCATACTAATGGTAACTACGAGTTATTTCTTTTGCTATCTCTGCTCCCTTTTTTCCAGAAAAAAACATTGCAGAAAATGTAGGTCCCATTCTTGGAAGTCCATAGGTTGTTGCTGTTGCCATTCCAATAACAATAAGCCCAGGATATGCCTCTTTGGTATGTTCGACGACAAGGTCTTCAGAGGCAGAAATCCACATTGCACCACACCCTTTTGTCTTTATCAAACCTCTCTCCTCAAGCTTCTTAACACAGCTAGCATCATGTCCTGTTGCATCGATTGTAACTTTTGCAGTTAGTGCAATTGGATCAACACAGGCAATTGCTTTTGGCATGCTAGAAACAGGTGTCCAATTGACGACAACACCAGAAACTCTATTTTCCTCCTTTAATACAAGATCGTCCAACATTGTAAGTTGAAGAAATTTGACACCACAATCACATGCTCTAGCTATAAGCTTTGAGATACAATGGGGTGCATCTGCGACAAAAAGGCCTGGTTTTACTTCTTCGCAAGGAACACCAAGCTCAAGCAATATCTCCTGACCTGGTGCCCTTAGGGTTGTCTTATTCATAAGATAGCCACCAATCCAAAAACCACCACCAAGATAGTTATTCTTTTCGATTACCAATGTTTTAAACCCATCCTTTGCAAGTTCTATCCCTGCTATGAGTCCAGACGGACCTCCTCCGACGATAATACAATCGCTCTCTATATACTCTAAAAATTGTTTCGAAAATTCAGAGACAATCGCCTCTGTAACCTCTTTTTCGCCTACCTCTGCAAATATCTTTTCCATTTAAATCACCTCTATTTATTATATAATTATAGCATAAGAAGAAAGAAAAATCTAAAGATGAATAGAAGGGTTCTTGTTGGGATGAGTGGTGGCGTTGATTCGTCTATCTCCTGTTTCCTCCTTAAAAAGAAAGGCTACGATATAATTGGAGTAACGCTTAAATTTTTTGAAGAAGAGGAAAGGTGTTTGTGGATAGAGTCTGCAAAGAATATTGCGGATATCCTTAAAATCCCTCACTATGTAGTTGATGTAGGAGACCTTTTCAAAAAGAAAGTAATCTCTTATTTTTTCAACGAATATAGAAATGGAAAAACACCAAGCCCTTGTATTATGTGCAACAGATACATAAAGTTTCCAATATTGCTAGATGAGGCTAAGAGGCTTGGATGTCATTTCATTGCAACTGGGCACTATGCAAGGTGTGAAAATGGTTTTCTTAAGAAAGGGATCGATGAAAAAAAGGATCAGTCATATTTTCTCTATGTTTTAAAAAGAGAGCAGATAAATCATATTTTAATGCCTTTAGGAGAGCTTACCAAAGAAGAGGTAAAAAAGACTTCAGAAAATATTAAACTTTCTTATGTAGAGAAAAAAGAAAGTCAGGATATATGTTTTATTAAAGGTGATTATAGAAGGTATTTTAAACCAAAGGAGGGTCCTATTCTAAAGAATGGAAAAATACAGGGAAAACATAGAGGAGTTTTCTTCTATACAATCGGACAAAGAGATGGAATTGGAATAGCAAGGGGAAAACCATTGTATGTTATTAGGATTGATAAGGAAAAAAATGCTATTATCGTTGGATATAAGGAAGAACTTTACAAAACAAGACTTATTGCAAATAGACTAAATTTTATAGAGAAAAAAGCAAATTGGCCAAATCGGGTCTCTGCAAAGATAAGGTATCAGGGTAAAGAATCCCTTGCAACCATTGTTACTCTTGAAAAAGGCAAAATAGAAGTAAAGTTCGATGAGCCACAAATTGCAATCACTCCTGGTCAGTCCGTTGTTTTCTATGATGGCGACATTGTCCTCGGAGGGGGAATAATCATTGGTTGAAATACTTTTATTTCAACGAAGAGGCAAAGGTAGAGATTTTTGGTTCGAGAGTAATAGAAAACAATAATAATGTGGATATCATAGATCTTTCTTATGTAAGTGAAGAGTTTAAAACTGTTTGCTCTATCACTCTCCTTGCCATTGTACCTACTGTTGGTCCATGTATTTGACATAGATAGATTATTTATGATTAAATTTTATAGA
>DNCM01000001.1 GCA_003498085.1 bacterium | reverse complement strand
AATTCAAATTTAGCCAAAAAGATATATGGGTAAGTTTCAAAAACTATATATTGACAAAAACCCTTATTCTTAATTATATTTATATTTATGAAAAAGGGTTTTACATTGAATGAGCTTTTAATTGTTGTCGTAATTATTGGCATTCTCCTTGCAATTGTCATTCCTAAGCTTACAGAGATCATAGATAGGTCAAGGGAAACAGCAACAAGGGGAAACTTGGGAAACTTAAAAATAGCTACCTCTATGTACTATGGCCATAATGAGGAATGGCCGAGGGGAGATATAGCAGGTGATGCAGATGGCGGTAATGATGCAAATAGACTTCAGGGAAGCGATCTCTATGTTGCCCTTATCCCTGAATATATAACAGGGACAATCCCAACAGCCCTTTTAAGAAGGGGAATCCAGGGAAGAGAAAGTAATATAATATACACAAACGAGATGCATCCTGATTTTCCAGCACAAGAATACACAATACAGACATTATGGGAAGCTGAGCATAAGGGTGGATGGTTCTATCATGCTGGAAGCCATACATTTTGGATAAATTCAACCGAACGAGATACAGTTGGCGTCTATTACTCAGACTATGAATGAAAGCTCTTGGCATAGAGACATCAACAGAAGTAGCAAGTATTTCTATTGTTGAAGATGAAAAGATAATTGCACAATCCCTTTATTCATCCCATATTCTAAAACATGGAACATGGCTTGCAAATGAGATTGAACACATTTTTTCCCAACTAGAAGCATCTTTGTCTGATATAGACCTTGTTGCAGTATCATCTGGTCCTGGTTCGTATACAGGGCTTAGGATTGGAATTGCAACAGGTCAGGGGATTTCGAAAGGATTAAACATCCCTATTTTTTATATACCAACCCTTGATGGTATTGTATTGAATGTTATTGAAGAAGAAAAGCAAATATGCCCACTTATTGATGCAAAAAGGGGAAGGATTCACCTTGCCTTATACAAAAAGAAAAGAAGGATTACAGAATACATTACCTGCAATCTTTCCGATCTATTTTCTCTAATAACCCAAGAGACAATTTTTCTTGGCAATGGAAGTGTTTTGTATGGGGAGGAAATAAGAAAAAATCTTGGAAAGATTGCTTATTTTGCAGACAGTCTTCATAATATCCCTTACTCTTCGAATATTGCATTGCTTGGAATTGAAAGATTAAAGAAAAGAGTAAAAGATGAAGGACCAATTTTCTATTCATAAGATGAAAAAGGAGGATATGCCTTATGTCCTTAAGATAGAAAGACAATCTTTCAAAGACCCGTGGACTGAAGGGATGTTTGAAAAAGAAGTAGGTTCTGATTTTTATGTTGTAAAGCGTGGAGAAAATATCGTTGGCTATGGCGGGTTCATAGCTGTATTCGAAGAAGCAGATCTTATAAATA
Organism: bacterium; assembly: GCA_003498085.1. Lineage (GTDB taxonomy): Bacteria > UBA9089 > UBA9088 > UBA9088 > UBA9088 > UBA9088. The sequence continues at coordinate 12,797 of DNCM01000001.1, read as the reverse complement.
TTGCCGTTAGTCCGTTATTTAGAAGAAAAAAGATAGGTTCTTATTTGCTTAATTTTCTTATAAAAAAGGCAAAGGAGAAAGGTGTAGAGGAAATAAAGCTTGAAGTAAGAGAATCAAACAAGATTGCCCAAATGTTTTATAAGAAACATGGTTTTTTGGAAATAGGGAAAAGAAAGGGGTATTATAAAGATGAGGATGCCATTGTAATGGCCTGTGTATTAAAGTAGGATGGATTTGATTCTTGATGAGGCAAAGTCTTTATTAGAAACCTTAGAGAAAACAGGAATTTTTACATCAAACCTTGATTCTCAAATAATAATTGAATATGAAGAGGAAAAAACCAAAGCAACCATCACAATAACACGCCCTATTTATTCGGGAAGGATACCATCATTTGATGAAATAATGGAGGTGATTGAAGAAGAAGGCATAATCAATCCAGATTGTAGTGTTATAAAAAGTATTCTTGATGGAAATGAGTTTGAGAAGAAATTTGTTATCGCCAATGGAAGAAAAGCTGAGAAAGGAGAAGATGCAAAATATTTGTATAGATTTGGGAAAGGAATACAAGATGATTTTCCTATTTACAATGAAGAGGTAATTCCAGGTCAACTAATTGCTGTAAAACTTCCACCAAAAATGGGAGAGGATGGGATAACCGTAGATGGCAAGGTAATTCCTGGAATTATGGGAGATGATATAGGGATGGTAGCAGGGAAAAATACTGTAATCTCGAAGGATAGGACAAAGATATATGCTGTAAGAAATGGGCATGTTATCTGGAAAGAGAATAGGGTAGACATTGAGCCAATACTTAAAATTGATGGCGATTTGACAAAGGATATAGAGTTCGATGGAATGATAGAGATAGGGACTTCTTGTAAAAATATAGAAATAAAAACCTCTGGTGGTCTTATAGTGTACGGGAATATTGAAAATTGTGATGTTATGAGTGGCGGAAGTATTGAGGTGTTTAATGAAATAATTGACTCAAAAATAGTATCAAAGCAAGACATAATAGCAGATTCAGCTACATCATCAAATCTTTCTGCAGGCTCATCTATTATTATAAAAACAGGTTTGCTTAATTGCGAATCATCTGCAAGGAATATATTTGTCTGTGGGAAAAAGGGCATCATAATGTCAAAAGGGACTCCTCCGCCAGCACTATTTACTATTCCAATAGTCATCCAAAAGGGAATTTCTGGACTTACCGGAGGCAAAGTATATGCACAAAGAGTGATAGATGCCGATGTTATAGGCTCTGTTGAACACAAACCAACAGAGGTAAGGACAGAAAATGATGGGAAAATCTCTGTTTCAAGCACTATCTATCCAAAGACTAAATTGATCATTGGAGGAAGAATCTGTGAGATAATGAAGCCAGAGGAGGGAATAACATTCATTGAGGAAAAGAGGAAGATTATAAGACTTCCATACGAGCAACAAGAAGCAGAACTTGCTCAGCCAATCTACGGCCCTGTTATCTTAAAAGATCCTCCATCAGTCATGATCCCATCAAGAGACTTACAAGAAACAATGAAATTTGCTTCAAGCATTCTTGGAATAGATGAAGGAAATGTTGATTATTTTGATATTCACGAATATTCTGCATTTATATTCTTCCCAAAAAAAGAAGAGGGTCCCTGGATTAGTCTGATTGATAATATAAACAAAAAAAGAAGGGAATATGAAGAAAGGAATGGAACATTTAGGATAGAAAGCCTTCCTGAGGGAGTATTTCTCACAGTATTTCCACCTGGGATAAAGGGTGCTCCTGTTTCCCCAAAGGATGTAGTTGAACACCTTAAGGAATTTTCAGGGCTTGATGTTTATGCAATAAAGGATGCATTGATAAAAAAAGAGGAGAAGCCTGTAAAAATTGGACCACGTCAATATATACCAGAGATTGATGGAAGAATAATCCTTTCTATTCAAGATGAAGGTGAGATAAAAAATGCAAAAGCATACCTTACAATTACACAACCACGTCCAGATGGAAAGCAGATTCCATTCACAGATATACTAAAATTCCTTGAAAAAGAAAGGATAAAAGATCCTGACAAAAGAAAAATAATTGCAGCACTTCGTAAGAATTATTACAATAAGCCATTTTTGATTGCAAGTTATAAGCCACCAACAAAAGGAAAAAATGCAAACTATATCTATAAGTTCGAAGAGTCAAAATATTCAGATGTTGAAGTGATCCCTGGCCAAATTATTGCAATAAAAGATAAGCCATCCCTTGGAGAAAGTGGTATCGATGTTTTTGGTGAGATCATCCCAGGAATCTTAGGCGATGATTTTTTCATCCAGCCAGGGATAAATACATACCTATCACCTGACAGGAATATTTTGTATTCTTCTAGTCTTGGCAAGGTTTTCTGGACAGATAATAGGGTAGATGTAGAAAAGGTATTGGAATATAACCAAGACTTAAAAGAAAATTTGGTGTACGATGGAAAGATCGTAATAAATGGTTCTGTTGCAAATGGAATAAGAATCAAAGCAGGAGGTGGAATTACAATAAAGGGAAGTTTAGGAACACACACAGAACTTATCTCAGGAGGCTCAATTGAAGTTTACTCAGACATATCCAATGCAAATCTTGATGCAAGGGGTGATATCATTGCGAACTCAATAGACTCATCAAGAATAAAGGCGGGGGGATCAGTCATCTTAAGGACAGGGATGATAAACTGCGAGTCCACTTCATCCTCCATTATAATTACTGGAAGGAGAGGGATAATAATGACGAAGGGAGCACCGCCACCACCTTTGTTTTCCCTTCCAATTGTAATGGCGAAGGGAACAAGGGGTATTGTTGGTGGAGGAAGGGTTGAGGTCGAAAATATAATTGATGTCGAGCAGATTGGTTCCATCATTCATACAAAGACAGAAATTTTTGTCAAAAATAATAATGGAAAAATAGCTGTATCTGAAGCGATATATCCGAAGGTTAGAGTTACCATTGGAAAAGCCTTTCTTGAAATCAGGGCAACACAAGAGGAGGGGGTAACATTTAAACTAGATGGAGGAAGAATAGCAAGGGTAACGTATGAGCCACAAGAGGCAGAACTTATCTATACTCCTTATGAAACAGAAAAAGTAGATTTCCCACCATCTATTGCCTTGATGAATAGCGAGGGAGATAAAGCATCTGTATTTCTTGATCTACCACAAACAAGTATTTCATTCTTAAGGCTAAAAGACGATGTTTCTCTATTTTTCCTTAAAGATATTGTTGGACCGTGGAAGAAGAAAGAAGAAGAGATCGAGGAAGAAATGGAGAAGCAAGAGAGAAGACCAGGCTCTTTTAAGATTGATAATACGCCAGATGGTCTATATCTTACAGTATATCCACCAGGGCAAAAAGGAAAAGCCGTTAGTGTTGATGAGATAGTGCCTAACCTTTCTGAATTTGTCGAATGGGATGAGGATGTGGTAAAAAGTGCTATTGAAAAAAAAGATGGAAAGCCAATAAAGATAGGACTAAGGCAGTATATAGAAGGACTTGATCCTCCAATCAAGATAGAAGTTATCGATGAAGATGGGATAAAGGCAAAGAGGGTTCTTCTTACGATCGGTGAACCGAAGCCTGGTGGAAAAGAACCGAGGCTTAAGGATGTCCTTTTTACCCTTAAAAAGCAAGGGCTTACATTAACCCTTATTGATGAGAAAAAGATAATTGCCGCAATAAAGAAGAAGTATTATAAACCATTTACTGTATCTTTGGCACATCTTCCAACAAAAGGGGAAAAAGCACAGTATCTATATAAGTTTGGAAGGAGAGATGAAAAAAACATACCTTCTTTTAATCTCCTTGATGCTATCCCAGGTCAAGTCCTTGCGATTAAAAGACCACCAGCAAGGGGAAATTCTGGGATGAATTGTTTGGGTGAGGAAATTCCTGGAATTTTGGGTGATGATTTTGAGATAGTTGAAGGAAGAAATACAATTCTTTCTGAGGATGGATGTATTTTATATTCCTGTGGTTACGGATGGGCAGTGTGGGATAAGGATAGATGTGATGTTGAAAAAACCCTTTGTATAGATGGCGACTTAAACGAAGATATAGAATTTCCCGGAAGACTCATTATTTCTGGCTCAATAAAAGAAGGTGTAAATATTAAGGCAGGTGGAAATATAGAGGTTGGTGGTGATGTAGGAGATGAATGCAATTTGCAATCAAAAGAGACAGTGAAGGTTGGTGGGCACATAGGAAAGGCGTTAGTTTCTTCCGAGTGTAATATCATTGCAAGTTCGGCTGATTCTGCTTTGCTTTCCTGCAATGGAACAATAATTATGGAAACAGGGGCAAGATGCAATGCTTCTTGCAAAAGAATTTATGCGATTGGGAAGAAGGGTGTTATTATGTCAAAGAAAAAACCAGAAAAGGAAGGTTTTACATTGCCTGTTAAGATAGAAAGGGGTGTAAAGGGGCTTTTTGGAGGAAAAATTGAGGCAGATGAACTAGTTTTTTCTGATATAGTTGGCTCTATATCCTTCGAAGAGACAAATATTGTTTTAAAAGAAGGAGGCAAGCTTGTCTCCCAATATATTTATCCAAAAACAAGAATAAATATCTCTCAAACTATACTTGATATAACAAAGGAATTAGAGAATATTTCTTTTTATAAAGAAGGAGGGAAGATAGCCCAGGGGATTCATAAAGATTGCGAGATTATTCTTGAGAAGCCAGAGAAGACCAAAGGAATAAAATACGAGGAATCAATAATCCTTCCTTTGGAACAAAAAGGCGATGCAAGTATTTTTCTTAATATCCCTGAAGATGCACTAGGTTCCTTTGAGATAGAGAAAGATATATTCCTCTTCTTTGAAAAGAATAAAAAGGGTCCATGGATTGAGTTTATAGAGAGAATCGAGGAAGAAAAGAGAAGGGAAGAAGAAGTACCTGCAAGCTTTGAGATAAAAAACCTTCTCGAAGGCCTATTTCTTATAGCAAAACCCGGTGGTGCAAGGGGCCTTTCTATTGATCTTGCAGATGTTGAAAAAGCCCTTTCTGTTTATTATAATGTAAATTTTGATATAGTTAAAAAAGCAATCTCTTCCCCAGATGGCATCCCAGTAAAAATAGGGCAGAGGCAATATATTGAAGGAATAGATTCAAAGATAGAGGTCATTGTGGATAGTTTATAACCTCCTTCTAAAAACTAAGATTCTGCTTGAACATCAAATATTCTTTGTCTTATACTAAAAGTATGTTAAGGTTTTTGACTGCAGGCGAGTCCCATGGACCATCCATTACAGCAATAATTGAAGGGCTTCCAGCGGGCATTTCTATAGAAAAAGCCTTAATTGATGAGGTATTAAAAAGGCGCCAAATGGGTTATGGAAGGGGAAAGAGGATGGAGATTGAAAGTGATAAGGTAGAGATTATAGGAGGAGTAAGAAAGGGAAAAACGATAGGGGGTCCTATTTCCATCGTTATAAAAAACAGGGATTGGGAGAACTGGAAGGAGAAGTGGGATAAACTAGAACCAATTCTTTCTCCAAGACCAGGGCATGCAGATTTAGTTGGAGCAATAAAATATAGGCATTTAGATATTAGGAATGTTTTGGAAAGGTCATCAGCAAGAGAAACAGCTGCAAGAGTTTGCGTTGGTGCAATATGTAAGATATTTCTTTTAAATTTTAATATCGATGTTCTTGGTTATGTCCTCGGTATTGGAAGGATAAAAACAGAGAAAAGACCAAAAAATTATGAGGAAATAAAGGATTCTTTGTTTTTCTGTGCAGATAAAGAATATGAAAAGAGAATGGTAAAAGAAATAGATATAGCATGTGAAAATGGCGATACGGTAGGTGGAATATTTGAAGTAAAGGCAGAAGGTATTCCTCCAGGGCTTGGAAGCTATGTTCATTGGGATAGGAGGCTGGATTGCCAACTTGCAGGGGCAATAATGAGTATTCCTGGTGTAAAAGGTGTTGAGATTGGATTGGGCTTTGGCTATGCAGAAAAACTTGGCTCAGAGGTCCACGATGAAATATTCTACAAGGATAGATTTTTTAGAAAAACAAATAATTGTGGTGGAATTGAAGGAGGGGTGAGTAATGGTGAGTCGATAATTATAAGGGGTGTTATGAAGCCAATCCCAACATTAAAAAAGCCACTTTCTTCTGTAAATATAGAAACAAAGAAAGAAACAAAAGCATCTTATGAAAGATCTGATGTTTGTGCTGTTCCTGCCTGTTCTGTAATAGGGGAGGCTATGGTAAGCTTTGTAATTGCTCAAGTATTTTTGGAAAGGTTTGGTTCTGATAACATGGAAATGATCGAAAAGACATATAGAGAGGTTGTATTGATATGAAGGTTGATGAGGCTCATACAAGGTTTAGGGAATTCGAAGAAACTATAATCTTAGGAAAGGAAAGGACGAGAGGAAAAAAAACATCCGAAGTAAAAGAGAAAGAAGATAAACCACATCCATTTGCAGAAAAGATAAGGCAGGCAACAAAAGACGCTATAAAAGTTGAACTTTCAAAACTCATTGTCCAAATAGAGCAAAAAGGGAAAGAGCTTTTAAAAAGCCCAACATATGAAAATCTTTTAGATTATAAAGAACTTATCTCTGTATTTATCAAGCAGGCGATATCATCAATATGGCAGGTTGAGGAAAGGAAAGTTGGAAGGTTTGTAAAAACACAAAAGGTTCAAATTATTCTTAAGAAGATAGATGAAAAGATGCTTGAATTGACTGAGGCGGTTTTAAAAAAGGAAAAGGAACCGCTTATCCTTGCAAGTCGTATAGATGAAATTCAGGGTTTGTTGATAGATCTGCTCGGTTAAAAATAACCGTCATTTTTATAATTCTTCCATGACTGAAATATTCTTTCTTCTTAAGGTAATTGGTCCTAGGATAACTAAATTTTTAAAAAAATTGTTGACAACAAAATCTTTTTATTCTATTATTTTTAAAATTTAAAAACAGGGGGTGAAAAGAAGATGATGCGAATACTACTAACATTGATTTTAATACTAGGTCTTAGTGGCATCTTTTCTAGCTGTTGTCCGAAGAAAGAAGTAGAGGTGACGCCAACAGAAATTCTAGAAGAGGAGGAAGGGCTCGAAATAGAAGAAGGAGAAGAAATGCCAGTTGAAACACCGACTGAAGGATTTGAGGAAACACCTGGTGAAGAATAGGTAAATCTTTGCTATAGTTGGTTTCATAAACATTGGATGTTCCGCAAAGAACTTATAATGTCAGTGTATCATGTGCTTCTTCTTAAATAAATGTTCTTTGCAAAGTCTTTATCAAGAGCAATTTGTGTTTCATCGACCTTTATGACAAATGCAGGCTCAGTCTGATGGAGATGGAGAATCTTCCCAGGGATTATCCCCAACGAAAGGAGTTTGTGAAGCCGTTGGTGTTCAAGTATAGATATATAAGCAATCCTTGCAGTGTCTCCTGATTTAAGTTTATCCAGAGAAACAACGATTGATTCAAGTTCTTCCTTTGCTTTTGTACAGCATTCACCAGCTGGAATTGGTGAATTATGTGGACAAAACTTTGGGTGTCCAAGTAAAGTACAGATTGAATCAGTAACCTCATCAGACAAGATGTGTTCAAATTCACAGGCTGATTGGTCTATCTCTTCTTTATTTATTTCCAAAACATCATGTAATAGCCTTTCTGCAAGACGGTGTCTCCTTGTAATATTATAAGCTATCTTTTCTCCGGAAGGAGTAAGTTCAATTGTTTTATCCTTTATCTCTATAAACCCTTTCTCAACAAGACAATCGCAAATGCCAGGAGAAATTTCTTTTAGCTTCCCTATAATTCTATCGAAATCCTTTATTTTTCTTTCACGAAAATGCCAAATTATCCCAAGAGCTTCTTCTTGCTCTCTTGTTTTTTCTTGCATAGTTATACTATTCTAATAATTTTAAGAAAAAAATTCAATATCCCACCAAAAAAGAAAGAACAAGAAAGGGTAAAAAAGAAAATAAAAAATGCTTTTTTTATCCCCACTTCACGATTTAAAACCAAAAATTGGGCAAAACATGGAACAAAAAGGGTAAGAACAACAAGACTTACAACAATCTGGCTTGGAGTAAGCAAGCCATCTTTTGCAAGAACATAAAGTCCTGCTGCACCATAGTCTCTTCTTAAGAAGCCAACAATAAATACCTCTGCTAACCTTGCTGGAAGGCATAACCAATTGACAACTATCGGTGAAAATATCCATTCAATTAAAGAAAGAATGTTAAACCTATTTATTAGAAAAAGGATAAATGTTGCAAGAACAAAAAATGGAATAACCTCTCTCAAATACCAAACAAGGCGCATCCTTGTCTTCATTAGAATATTTTCTACACTCGGTATCCTAATTGGTGGAACCTCCAATAAAAAAGGTGTTTTTGCACCACTTAAAACTTTCTCTGAAAAATGTCCGACAAGGATAAGAAGAAAAATAACTACAAAGAGCCAAATCAATAAAGCCCTAAAAGAAATGCCTGATAATATCCCAAAGATTATTCCTAATTGTGCAGAACACGGGATCGCCAAGGAAAGTAGAAGTACTGCAATTAGTCGTTCTTTTTTTGTAGAAAGGATACGTGTGCTTATCACTGCCATCGCTCCACAGCCAAGACCAAGGACCATTGGCAATACTGCCTTGCCATTTAGGCCGATTAATCTAAATGCCTTATCAAGCAATATACATAGTCTTGGCAAATAACCAGAATCTTCCAATATACCAAAAAAAACAAAAAAACAAAAAACAATTGGAAAAATAATGGCAAAACTATACCTTATTGCCATTGTGAACACTCCATATTCACCACTCAAAGCATCAACAATGAATGGAGCTGGAATGATTGAGGTAATAGATTGATATAAAAATGGATTTATATATTTTTCAAATAACTCTTCTAAAAAACCAACACATATGCGGGCTGCAAATTTACCAAGAAATATGTACATTAAACAAAGTACAGCTATAAGAATAACATAGCCAGGAAAGGGCTTCATTGCCCAATTACCAAGCCTATCTGCCAAAAAAGGCTTAATCTCACCAACCCTCTTTTGAACACGAGAAACTATTCCATCTATCTCTTTTTCATAAATATCAAAAGCTAAAGCACCATCTTTTTTAGTAACTATCTTTTTTGGAATCCTCGCATCCTTTATCCGCAATTTAAGGTTGTTTATTCCTTCACCAGTTATTGCTACTGTTGCAACTACTGGAATACCTAATAATTCTTCTAAAATACCTGCATCAGTCCTTATCCCCCTTTCTTTTGCCTCATCAGACATATTCAGACAAAGGATCATCGGCATTTCAATCTCTGTCAATTCAAAAAAAAGATGTAATGCCCTTCTTAAATTTTTTGCATCACCTATTTGTATTACCAAATCAGGCCTTTCTTTTAATAAATTTTTGGTTATCTCCTCATCCTCCGAATAGGAAATTAGGGAATTCATTCCTGGTGAATCCAACACCCTGTATTTTTCCTTCTCAAAAGAACCTATCCCAGATGAAATATCTACGGTTGTCCCCGGATAGTTAGAAACAGTTACATCTTTACCAGTCAGTTTATTGAATATTACGGATTTCCCAACATTTGGATTGCCGACAAGAAGTATTGTTTTAAATCTTTCCATTTCTTAAATTTTAGTTATCCAGTTTACCTACGTCAAACAATTTCTTGACACCTCTTATAAAACAAGGATAAAATAATTTCATGAAGAGAATTTTTTTATTTTTTATTTTTTGGCAAGGGATATCTTACGCTTGTTTAGGTGCAAGACCCCTTTCGATGGGTGGGGCATTTGTCGCTGTCTCTTCTGATGTCCATTCTACTTACTGGAATCCTGCTGGGCTTGCTGATGTCAAAAAACCTCAAGTAACAGGAATGAGAACCTTAAATAATAGAGATATAATCAATTATCAGGAATGGTTTGCAGGTGCTTTTAGGGTAGGTGAGGAGACGGGTATGGGTGCTTGCTATGTTCATGCTATAAATCGGACAGGTTTTAAAAATTTGTTTACGGATGACGAATGGGCTGTCCTTTCATTTGGTGGCTATGGACAGGGAATGCTTTCAAAAACTGCATTTGGCTTTAACATAAGAAGATATTCCTCTTCATTGCAAAAAGGTACTTTATACATAGGTGGTGCAACATGGGTAAATATGGGAAAAAAAGATACAGCAATCGGTATTGACATTGGAATATTGCATAAGTTAAATAAAGACCTTACACTTGGGCTTCTCATTCAGGATGTAAATGAGCCGAGCATAAAATTTGAAAGGGTTGTTATAGACAATTATGAATACGATTTAAAGTTTACCCACCCATTGAACATAAGACCTGGGATTGCTTGGAAGCCAGATGATAAAAGCATAATTAGTATGGATATTTATAATCTGGATTTTAATGATGTATATGATGAGGAGGATTGGGATCAAACTAGTATAAGAATTGGTTTTGAAAGGTGGATAAGACCCTATCTTGCTATAAGGGGTGGATTATACGGCAGAAGTTTTCATACCCTTGGTATAGGCTTTAAGAGTAAGTACAAAGGCTCTAATATTGAAATTGACTATGGATTAATGGAAACAGGTGGGTGTAGTTTCCATCTCCTTTCTGCAACAATAAAGTATTAGGCGAGGTGGCAGAGCGGCTTAATGCGGCAGTCTTGAAAACTGTTGATGGGGTGACTCATCCGTGGGTTCAAATCCTACCCTCGCCGAGTGTATAATAATTGCGAACCCACAGAAAGATTGTTGGACTGGTTATTTGTTTCGCTATCTTGCTTCTATTTATTGTAACTTTACCCTTTTTTGAGGCAATTGAATTAAAATTTCTAAATCTTTTCTATTCCCTACGAGGAAAGGAAAAGTCAGCAAGGGACATTGTTATTATTGAAATAGATAAAACCGCAAAAAGAAGCGATATCGCCTTCTTAATTAGCAATCTAAAAGAAGCAAAGGCTGTTGGATTGATTTTTCCCCTTTCATATCCAGAAAGTATGGAGGAAGACCTTATTCTCTCTGCCTTTATTAAAGAAGCAGGCAATGTCTATCTTGCCTGCGAGTTCTTCCTTCCATATTCTGAGTATCAAGAAGGTCTTTCTGTTTTGCATCCACAGGAGGTAGAAAGATTAACAAGTTTCTCTTTGCAAAATTTACCCAGGGACCTATCCATTCCTCAGGCTATAAGTATTGAAGCACCTATGTCCCTATTTCTTTCTGTTGCTTCTGGTATTGGCCATACAAATTTATTTCCCGATGTAAATGGAATGATAAGCAAGCTTCCATTAGTCATTGATTATGGCGGATATTTTTATCCATCCCTAAGCCTCTCTTTGTCGGGAAAAGATATAAGGGAATTCTTTCCAGTTCCTTCGGCAAGGATGTGGATAAATTTTTCGGGTGAAAATTTTATCTCATATTCAATGGCTGAATTTATTAAAAAAAATCCCTCTGTTTCTGGAAAGATAGTTCTTGTTGGAAAATCTACAAAGCTTCTACCTACACCTTATGGTTTAAAAACAAGCCTTGCAATCCAAGCTGATGCAATAAACAATATCATAAAAGGAAATTTCTTTTTCCCTGTTCCTTTTAGGCTTACAGCTATTCTCCTCCTTCTTTTTGGCTTTATCATTGGATGGACGGCTCTTTCTACCTCTATAAGACAAGGGGGAATAATCACTTTATTTTTTTGTTTTTCATGGCTTATTTTTTCTTTTTCTCTTTTTTATTGGGGTATTTGGCTAAATGCAATCTCCATAGTTCTTGCAGCCCTTACAAATTTCCTCTTTTGTTTGGGATTTAAAGCCTTTCTTGAAGAAAGGGAAAAGAATATGATAAAGGATATGTTTGGAAGGTATGTTTCGCCCCATCTTGTTGATGAAATTTTAAAGGATAGGGAATTTTTAGTAAGAAAGAAAAGGAAGGAAATTACTATTGTCTTTGCAGATATATCCAATTTTTCCCAATTGGTTGAGGAAAAAGAGCCCGAGGATGTTTTCTTGCTTCTTAATAACTTCTTTGATGAAATGACAGAGATTATCTCTAAATTTGGAGGGAATATCGATAAGTTCATTGGCGATGGGATAATGTTTCTGTTTGGTGATATACAGGATATAGAAGACCGTGCAGAAAGGGGAATTTTATGTTCAATTGCAATGCAAAAAAAGACAATTGAGCTTAAGGAAAAATGGAAAATACCCATTTCTCTTAAGATAGGAATAGCAGAAGGATCAGTAGTTATTGGATGTCTTGGTTCTTTAAAGAGGGCAAATTATACAGTTTTAGGGAAAAATGTAAATCTTGCAAAGAGCCTTCAGGGAGCCTGTCCGCCTTGTTCTATACTTATTTCAGAAAGAACTTATCACCTTGTTAAAGAAAAGTTTTATGGGATAGTTTTTGAAATAGAACTTAAAGATCAACAAAAAATTTTAGCTTATGAAATCCCCTGGAGATGAGCAGATTTGAACTGCTGACCTTCTGGGTGCAAACCAGACGCTCTCCCAACTGAGCTACACCCCCAAAAATTATTATTTTGGTGGGCCTATCTGGGCTCGAACCAGAGACCTCACGCTTATCAGGCGTGCGCTCTAACCACCTGAGCTATAAGCCCCTGATCCTTCAAAACTGAATAGGCAAAAGAAAATTTACTCCTAAAAGGAGGTGATCCAGCCGCACCTTCCGATACGGCTACCTTGTTACGACTTCACTCCCCTTACTGAGCATACCCTAGACACCTTACGATGGCTTCAAGTATCCACAATTCAGGTAGTGTGACGGGCGGTGTGTACAAGACCCG
>DNCM01000003.1 GCA_003498085.1 bacterium | reverse complement strand
TATAATCTTTAGAATATTTTTTGCACATTCTTACCCACATATTTCTAAACTCAAAACCTTATCGCTGAAAATTGGTTGCAAAGATAGCTCTATAATCTTAAGGCTTCCTTCAAAATAGAGTATGTCCTTTCTAAGATATCGAGCATTTCATCTTCTTTTACAGAAAGGGGTAAGAATAGATAGATAACATCACCTAATGGTCTTAAGATAAGTCCATTTTCAAGACCCTTTTTATAAACCTTGTATCCTATCCTTTCTTTTTGATCGAACCTAGCCTTTGTCTTTTTGTCCTTTACCAGTTCAAATGCCCCAATCATTCCAATATATCTAACATCACCGACACAATCAAGCCCTCTAAATCTCTCCAAATTTTTATGAAAGACGGGAATAAGCCCTTTTACTCTCTCTAATGTCTTCTCTTCCTCAAAAATATTAAGGCTCTCTAAGGCAACTGCCGTTGATACTGGATTTGCTGTGTATGTATGACCATGGAAAAATGCCTTTTCGTATTCACCATAGAATGCTTTATAAATCTTATCCGTTGTTAAGGTTGCTCCCAATGGAAGCCATCCCGATGTTATCCCCTTTGACAAACAAATAAAATCTGGGGAGAGATCAACCCAGTCACAGGCAAACATCCTTCCAGTTCTTCCAAATCCTGTTGCAACTTCATCCAAGATAAGATGGACATCATATTTTTTGCATAGTCTGCTTGCTTTTTTAAGATATTCTTTTGGATAAACTACCATTCCACCAGCGCCTAGCACCAAAGGCTCGACGATGAACGCACAGATTTCCTTATTTTTTTCCTTAAGGATATCCTCAAGAAATTTTATACAGCTTATTTTGCAGACCCCTTTTACTTTGTCCAATGGGCACCTATAGCAATATGGAGATCTTATTTTATATGATGGAAAAAGTAGCGGCTGAAATATCTCATTAAACAATGAAACACCGGATACAGACATGGCTCCTACCGTATCGCCGTGGTATGCAAGGTCTAAAGAAATAAACTTTTTCTTCTCACAATAACCCATATTTTGCCAATATCCAAACGAGAGTTTGATTGCAACTTCAACGGATGTTGAGCCGTTGTCTGAGAAAAATACCCTTGTAATATCTTTATGAGTTATTGCAATGAGCCTTTCTGCAAGTTCGATTGCTGGCTTATGGCTAAATCCCGCAAACAAAACATGATCTAGTTTTTCAGCCTGTTTTTTTATTGCAGAAACTATCCTTGGATGACAATGGCCATGGACATTACACCACCAACTTGAAATCGTGTCATAATAAACATTGCCATTTTTATCATAAAGCTTTACACCATCTGCCTTCTCTATAATTATTGGAGGAAGATTTAGGCAATCCTTCATCTGAGTATACGGATGCCAGATGTATTTTAGGTCTTTTTCAGTCAAATCCATAGTGATACAGACCTTAATGTTTTGTGGTACGAAAGGGAAAATCTATGAGCTTCATCCCTTATTTGCTGGATAACAGAAAGATTTGATGACACAGGGATAGGTATTTTTCTTTCCGGAAGAAAAATCCTATCTGGAAATTTGGCTATGGAGATCACATTAGGAGCAATACCTATTGATTTTAAAGTATTTATAGCGGTATTAAGATGTCCCCTTCCTCCATCTATAACGATAAGGTTTGGAATTGTTTGTTTTTCTTTTAGCATCTTTTTGTATCTCCTTTCTATAACTTCTTTTATCATTCCAATATCATCATGACTTTCTATTTTTATTCTAAAGCGCCTATATAGATCCCTTCTTGGCTTTCCATCTTCAAAGACAACAACAGCGCCACTTGCATATTTTCCCTGTATGTTTGATATATCAATTGCCTCTATAGTCTTTGGAATAAAACCAAGAACATCAAATATACTGGATTCTTCCCCTTTATCTTTCTTTAAGGCAAGCCCTGCATTTTTTTTAGAAAGGACAAGAAGGCCTTTTTTCTTTCCCCTTTTTGGAATAGTAACGGAGACCTTCTTTTTCCTCTTTGTAGTAAGCCATTCTTCAATAAGGCCTTTATCCTCTATATCCTCTTCAATAATTATCTCATCGGGTATGCTTTCAGTCCAAATGTAAAATTGTTTTATAAAGCCTGATATCCCATCCTCTTTTTTGGAGATATCAAATGTATTTTGGGAAATAAGCCTTCCTTCTCTGATTGAAAGAACCGCAACAAATTTTTTATTATCCAATCCAAACTGTCCAATTACATCATAATTTACAGACTTTATAAAATATGCCTTTTGGGTTTCAAAGAGATTTTTGATTGCCGTTATATTGTCTCTTATCCTTCCTGCTTCTTCAAATAAAAGCTTTTTTGCAAGATTTTTCATCCTTCTTTCCATAGATCTAAGAAGGACCTTATACCTTCCAGAGAGAAAGGACGCTGCAGACTTTACATTTTTGCCGTATTTTTCTTTTGATATATTTCCCTGACAGGGGGCAAGACATTGTTTTAGATGATATGATAGGCAAGGATTTTTTTGTTTTGGCATTTTTTTGCATGTTCTTATCCCAAAGAGGCTTTTCGTTATATTGATGGTTGTCTTTAAGGATTTTGAGCTTGCGTAAGGTCCAAAATAATAACTGCCTTTCTCTCTTTTTCTCGTTATTGATATCCTTGGAAACTCATCCTTTGTTATCCTTATAAATGGATAAGATTTATCATCCTTTAATGATACATTAAATTTTGGTCTGTATTTTTTTATCAAATTTGCTTCGAGGATTAAAGCCTCAAGTCCTGAATCGCACAGAAGAAATTCCACATTATCTATGTATTTTGCAAGGATTGATGTCTTAAACGATGTAGGATTTATGTAGGAAGAAACCCTTTTTTTTAAATTTAGTCCTTTTCCAATATAGATAATATTTCCCTTTTTGTCTTTAAAGATATATACTCCTGGTGAATCAGGAACATTTTCAATATTGTCTATTGCCATTTTAAATCGGGGCGAGCCGATTCGAACGGCCGACCCCTAGCCCCCCATGCTAGTGCGCTAAACCAAACTGCGCCACGCCCCGTTATTAAATTTGTATTAACTTTAAAACATCTTTTAATTCTTCTTTTATTTCATTAACAATTTCAGAAGATGGCTCTTTTTTCAAAGCAAGGTATTTTTTTGCGCCACTAATTGTAAATCCTTGTTCGTACAAAAGTTTTTTTATATTAAGGATTGTTTCAATGTCTTCCTTTTTATATCTTCTATGTCCAGCCCTTGTCCTTTTGGGTTGGATACAGCCAAACTCACTTTCCCAGTATCTTAAAATATATGGTTCTATTTTTACAATGGAACTCGCCTCTTTTATTGTAAAGAATAATTTATCCATAAAAACCAAAATAGAAAGGGGAAAGAAATTTTTCTATTCCCCTTTCCTTAATCTCCTCAGCCCACAACCCTTTTCAATGCATCCCCTGGTTTAAAAACGGGAACCTTCTTTGCAGGAAGCTTAATTTCAGCACCGGTCCTAGGATTTCTTCCTGTCCTTGCCGCCCTTTTCTTGACCGAGAAGCTTCCAAATCCAATAAGTTGAACCTTATCACCTTTTTTGAGGGCATCTTTGATTCCATTTACTAGCGCATCGACTGCAGCGCCCGCCTGCTTCTTGGTTAGCCCTATGGCTGCTACCTTATCCACTAGATCTTGTTTTGTCACCTATCTCACCTCCCTTTTTAAATTTAATTACTATGAATTTATATTAAAAAAACTTTTTTTGTCAAGGGTTTTTTATTGATTTCTCTAGTATTCCCTCAGTATAGATATAGACATATTGACATGTTATTTTTAATGTGAGTCGTATACTCGTTCTTTGATGATTTTCATCGTACCCTTGTTGAATCATAAAAGTGATGCCTTTACAAACCCTGTAAATAATGGATGTGGGGCTGTTGGCTTTGATTGGAACTCTGGATGGAATTGGACTGCAATAAAAAATGGATGGTCAGGTATTTCAACAATTTCAACGAGATCTTTTTCAGGATAGATGCCTGTTGTTTTTAATCCTTTGTCTCTAAGAAGTTCTCTATACTCATTATTAAATTCATACCTATGCTTGTGTCTCTCATAGATCAGTTCTTTATGATATAAGGAATACGAAATACTATCTTTTTCAATCTTACAGGGATAAACACCAAGCCTCATTATTCCACTTTTATCTTTTACGCTTTTCTGCTCATCCATAAGGGTAATCACAGGATTTGGTGTATTTGAGTCAAATTCAGATGAATTCGCAGAAAGCCCACAGATATTTCTTGCAAATTCAATGATTGCACACTGAAAACCAAGGCATATTCCAAGAAATGGAATTTTGTTTTCCCTTGCAAATTTTATTGCCTTAATCTTTCCTTCGGCCCCCCTATACCCAAAACCACCAGGAACAAGGATTCCGGAAGCATTTTTAAGTTTATCGATGAGCTCCTCTTCCTCTGCATCAACCCATTTTATTTCAATCCTGCAATTGTTTGCAATCCCACCATGGTTTAATGCCTCAATGATTGATTTGTAGGCATCTTTTAATGAGACATACTTCCCAACAACGGCAATCTCTATCTTCTTTTCCGCCTCCTTTATTCTCCTTACCATATCCTCCCAACTTGTAAATTTATCTTCTTTAATGCTCAAACCAAGCCCTTCTATGATAATTTTATCAAGCCCTTGACTTCTAAAATTAACAGGAACTTCATAGACTGTAGAGACATCATAAGCATCTATGATACTTTTCTTGTCTACATTGCAGAATAGGGCAATTTTTTCTTTCATTACATTATCTAACCCTTTCTCTGTCCTGCATAGTAGTATATCTGGCTGAATTCCTATCTCCCTCAATTTCATCACAGAATGCTGTGTTGGCTTTGTCTTTGCTTCATCAGATGAGTGAATATATGGTACAAGGGTGAGATGTATATATAAAGCATTTTCCCGCCCTATCTCCATTCCAAACTGTCTTATTGCCTCAAGGTGTGGAAGACTTTCAATATCACCAACTGTTCCACCAATCTCAACTATTACAACATCACAATCATCCTCTACCTTTCTTATATTTTCTTTGATCTCATCCGTTATATGAGGAATGACCTGGACGGTATTCCCAGTGTATTCTCCAGCTCTTTCTTTTCTTATAACATCGTAGTAAATCTTTCCGGTTGTTATATTGTTATCCTTTGTTATCTTTGCATTTGTAAACCTTTCATAGTGTCCAAGGTCAAGGTCTGTTTCTGCACCATCCGTTGTAACATAAACCTCTCCATGCTGACACGGGCTCATTGTGCCTGGATCTACATTGATATATGGGTCTATTTTCTGCAAGGTTATTTTAAGACCACTTGCTTCAAGAAGACATCCGATCGATGCGGAAGCAATGCCTTTTCCAAGAGAAGAAACAACGCCACCTGTTACAAAGATATATTTAGCCACTATTTGAATTATATAACATTATACTATTGGAACAAATTGGTTTGCAAGGAGAATAGATATCAAAAAAACTATCATCTACATTTAACAAACTGCTTTTGTATCTCCTTTTTCACCGCTTCATATCTTTCAAATGTGAGAAGATAAAGTATAACATCTTCTCTTTGCTTGATTTTGCTTATAAAATCATCTCCTTTAAGGCTTATTGTACCCAATACCAGTCCAGTAGAAAGTGCTAAGAGGACTATATCTTGAAATTTCTTTGAGAATAGTTCCATCTTACCGATCTCATCAATGATAATAGTTGTTCTTTTTCTTATCCCCTCTTCTATTTCGGGTATGACTATCTCTTCAAAACTCTCTACATCTACTTTATATTTATTTACCCTATAGGGACTTTTAATATTTATATGGGCAAGAAGCTTTTCTTTGTTGTTTGTAGTTTTTACCAAAAAGCCAATTCGTTCATTACCTTTTCGTATCTCTTCTGTATAAAAACCACAAATATCATCAAGGCATTTCATTAATTCTTTAATCAAGGTAGTCTTTCCTGAACCTGGTTTACCAGTAATAAGAATATTCTTTAACATTGTAATAATTATACAAAAATTTATTTTAGAAATTAATTCTTAAAAAGTTTTTTCTTAAGGTTTTTTCAAAAAATGCCGATATATTATAAGGAAGACTATTATTTAAGGAGTGCTTTATGAAACGGATAGTAGGCTGTTTAATAATAAGCTTTTTTGTTTCAAATGCTTGTTTTTCAAAGATTACTCCTAAGGATGGAGGAGATAAGATTGTAATAAGAAAAGGGGATACTCTATGGAGCCTTGCAAAAAAGTACTATAATGATCCAAATTTATGGCCAAAATTCCTTGAATTTAATATCATAGACAATCCAGATAAAATCTATCCTGGGGAAAAAATTGCAATAGGTCGCGATCTTGCCTTAGATCTTGCTTCTGCTATGAGGGGAAGGATAAATAGACTTGAAAAAGAAAAGGTTTCTTTAAGAAAGGCGATAAGTGTATTAAAAAAGGAAAAACAAGAGTTAATCGAAAAATATGAGGAGATGGTCGATGATTTGAAAAAACATCTTCCAACAGACATGGAATTAAGACTAAAACATCAGGCAGAGATAGAGTTTATGGAACAAGAAATTCTGGCATTGGAGGCAAAAATTTTAGAAAAAGACAAGGAAAAGGCAAAAACTGATGTTGAACTTTCGGCAAGAATACAGGAGATAAAAGAGAAGAAAAAGGAGATACAAAGAAGGGAAGAGGAGATAAGGTTATTAGATGAAAAGCTTGATTGGGCCCATGATGAGATCTACTTACTCAAAACAGGCATTCGTGAACTTGAAGAAAGGTTGAAAAACCAGGAAATAGCGATTAAGGAAAGGGATAGAAGAATAGAGGAGTTGATGGAAGAAAAAGGATTATACAGTAGTTTTGCCCATTTTCTAATCTTTGCTATTGTCTCCGGCCTTATTGCCCTTAGTGTTAGCAATTGAAAACAAAGTTTTCTTTTTTCATTCTATTTTTTGCTTTAAGCAAATGTGTGGAGGGAAGGATGCCTATATTTTCCTCCTCCCCTTCCACCTTGACATCTCAAACATTACAGGTCGGCACAAAAGGGACTGAATGGCTTCCTGCACCAATAATCTATGATTTAGATAACGATGGAAAAAAAGACCTTTTAGTTGGGGATAAGGATGGTCATATCCACTTTTACAGAAATCAATCCCCATCTTTTCCTCCCTTTTCGGAATATATCCTTCTCAAATATCTCTCTGATCCAGAAGACATTGAAATTGATGTTGGTGATGAGGCAAAGCCACACATTGCAGACTGGAACAAAGATGAGTTTCCAGACCTGCTTGTAGGTTGTAAAGAAGGGACGATATTCTTATTTTTAGGTACATCTACTACTGATCCACCTTACATTTCATTTTTACCACCAAAAAAATTAGAATCAGGCCTAAGATATATCACAACATTTGGGAAAAATGGTGTTGTAAATAATGTTTTTATAAGTGGGTGTTATGCATATGTCTGCCAAGGATTAGAAGGGCTTTCCATCTACGACATTGCAGATATCAATAATCCAGTACTTTTAGGAAGTTATAAACCACCTTCTGGTTTTGTCAACGATGTATTTGTAGATGGAGAGTATGCTTATATTGCAAATGGTTGTGCTGGTATCTTCGTCTTGAATATATCAGATCCCAAAAGCCCTGCGCCTGTTGGAGGTGGAATATACAAGAGCCAATGTACTGGAGATGCAAAGAAGCTTACCGTAGTTGATGGATGGGCATACATTGCCAATGGAAACAAAGGCTTATGGGTAGTAAATATGGGTTCGGTAACAGATTATCTTAAAACACCTCAACCTGTTAGTGAGAATTTCTATACAGATAGTGATATTACCAACAGGGGAGACTGTTCGTTCGTCAAATATGTGGATGGGTATATATTTTTAAGTACAGGTATGCAATCGATTTACTGTTTCTCTGTAGATACCTCTGAAGAGCTTCCAAGTATCGACCACAAATGGACTACAAATGGTCCTTCAGGAAGTAATATCCGAGGATTTGATATATTCGATGGCAAATACCTCTGTGCCGCCGCAGGTATTCCTGGGGTAATATATTTTGAGCGTTCAGGGAATGATTGGACAAATTCACCTGATTACCATGGTATACTTTATGACACACTAGGTTATGCCTATAATCTAGCCGTCTCTCAGGCAGGAAGCTATACATTCATCTCTGATGGAGTAAATGGTATGCGTGTTCTTAAGTTAGGCATTCCAGTTCCTGCAGAAGATACAGGTATCTACGATACACCGGGTGAAGTTGTGAATATTTCACTATATGGAAATTATGCCTTAATTTCCGACAGGAAAGAAGGGGTTTTTGTGGCTGATATCTCTGGATACTTTTTAGAGAATAAAGACATCGATGTTGGTGCAAGCTCAGCACCATTCTTTTCTGATTTTGATGAAGATGGAGCAAGGGATTTGTTAGTTGGCGATTCATTTGGAAGGATTTTATTCTTCAAAAACCTAGGCTGTGACGATAATCCATATTTCAATAGAGTTGGGGAAAATATAATAGTAGATTCCATAACCCTTGATGTTGGAGAGAATGCAGTTCCTTATTTTATCGACTGGGATGGTGATGGAATAAAAGACTTCATTGTCGGAGATAATCTTGGATATATCTGGTTTTTCAAAGGAAACCCAGAAATAGCAACAAAGACATTTCAAGCAGGGAAGAAGGTAAAAGCAGGAAATAGAGATATCGATGTTGGATTTAGGGCAGTACCTTTTGTCTGCGATTTTGATGGTAATGGTGGTTATGACCTTATAGTAGGAGAGGCTGGTGGGACAATAGATATATTTCTGAACACAAAGAATACATTTGCAGAACCACCAAATTTCAATATCTCTTATAAGATGCCTGGTGATCAATCAGATATAAATGAGGGCGAAAATCCATCTATATTTGTATGCGATTTTGATGGAAATAAAAAGTATGATTTGATCATAGGTTCTCAAAAGGGAGAGATATATTTTTATAGAAACATTGGGGATGCAACTCCAATCCTTAATGGAGGGATTGCCCTATGGATGGCTACAGAAACAACTACATATACCTTAGATGTAGGACACGACGCAACACCATTCATCTATGACCTCGATGGTGATGGAAAAAAAGACATCATTTCAGGCAATAGAGAAGGTTATGTTCTCTTCTATAGAAACATCGGTTCAGATGATGCACCATTGTTTGAAAGTCCCATATATCTTACATTGAAAGATGTACCAATCGATGCTGGTTTTAACAGTGCACCAATCCTTCTAGATTGGGATGATGACGGAAGGATAGATTTTTTGGTTGGGAACAGAGAGGGAAATATCTTATTCTTCGCTGGAGAGGGTGGATTATCATTCAAAGAGGGAGTCCCGCTCTCTGTACCATCAGGTATCCTTAAGACAGGACGGAACGCAAAGCCACTCTCTCTAGATATAAATGGAGATGGTATGTTTGACCTCCTTGTTGGTTCAGATGATGGTGGATTTTTGTTCCTTAACAATGGAAGTGCTGGCTCACCAACATTGACTGAAGGAGTAAAGATCTTTGATGGTATTTCCTTTGCTTACTCTGATTTTACAGGAGATTTTAGAAAGGATATCATTGCAGGACAAAAACAAGGATATATCCTACTTTATGAGTGTCTAGAAGAAGTTGATCTGTCTTTAACAATTAAAGCTGATAAAAATAAGATTTTTATCCATGATGAAGTTACTTATACATTAGAGGTAAAGAACAATGGAGATAGAGATGCAAATAATGTTTTGGTTAAGGTAAGGGTTCCTCACAAAGCAGTTTATATAAGGGGAGGAGATTATTGTTCACAGACAAGGGAGATTTCATTCTCTCTTACTTCCCTTTCTAGCCTTGGAGAAGAGTCATTTAGTTTTGTTTTAGGATTGAAGAGTGATTATTCATACTCCTATCTTACAATTATTGCTCATGTTTCCTCGGATGAAGAGACTATTCCTATATCTTCCAATATAATTTCTATACCAATAGTTTTACTGCCGAGCCTTTCCTTAAAAAAAGAGGTATCCCAGGCCTTTGTAGAACCTGGAGGAAGTCTAACATATACGATAACTTACAGTATAGCCCATGAAGATGCAAATTATATAATCATAGAGGATGAGATCCCAAATTCCCTTATTTACATCACTGGCTCTGCAGAAGGGGATGGTATGGATATTCTTTATGACCATAATGGTGAATGGGATAGGTTCGATTATCCACCAGTTTCTAAAATCAGATGGACAAGAGGTAAGTTCGGTTCTGGAACAATCGGAACTGTTTCTTTTAAGGTTTTGGTGAATGGATCCGTTGATGATAAGACAATTATAGAAAATAAAGTAGAAGCAGAGGTTGACACTGATTTCGGAACTTTAACACAAACAAGCACGATAGACTTCATTGTCTCATCAAAACCTGTGTTTGTTCTAAAAAAAGAAGCCTCTCCATCAATTATAACCTTTGGCGATACTTTGATATACACAATAAATTATGAACTCCTCTGTAAAGATGCAGAAGACATCGAACTTGTTGATAGTATTCCAAAAGGGCTTACTTTAATAGATGTTCAATCGGATGATCCAGTAGCATACTCGCATGACGGCGGCATAACATACGATGAATTCTTCTACCACCCAATAACTCATGTAAAGATAAGAAAACAATCTTTAGTCAAAGACAGTAGAGGAACACTAGTAATTGAGACAAAGCTTACAGATGAGTTAGATGATAGAACAACAATAACGAACATTGCAAGAATAAGCTCGAAAGAAGGAGAAATAGAAACAGCAACTACGCAAGTTTTAGTAAGAAATATTCCACAATTAGAAGGAAGCACAAGTGTTTTTCCATCTGGTCCTATTTCAACAAGCTGGCTACTTAAATATTTCATCAATTATCAAAATATAGGTCAGACATCTGCAAAGGATGTTGTTATAAAATGTGATGCAGATAAAAATCCATATTTGAAAGATATTACACCATTAAATGGTGGAAAGATTGAACCAACATCAATTGTCTGGAATATCGGAACAGTACCAACTGGTGCATCGGGAAGTGTAAGCTTTACAGCTTATGTAGCAAGTAATTTTACACTGCCAGTAGAGATCGTTGTGAATGCATGGATCATTGCACAAGGCGATGTCTATTCGACACTTACATTAAGTAGCGAAGTTTTTGAAAGTTTTGATTCATTCTGCAATGCCTGGTCAATGTTTGGAAACAATCCAGCTCATTCACACTATGCCCAAGACGAAATCCTTGCTCCACCTTTAAGGTATGAAAGAACAATCGACTTTGATGGTGGAATTTTCTCATCGCCTGCGGTAACAGAAGATGGTATAGTTTACATTGCAACAGATAGAGGAGAAATCAAGGCAATCGATATAGATGGTAATTCCATATGGAAAAAAGAAATTTCTGATTCATTCTGGTCATCTCCTGCAATTGCTGGAACGGATACTCTGTACATATACATTGGTGGAAGAAATCTCCCAGTCTATTTCTATTGCTTTGATGCAAAAACAGGGGATTTGTATTGGAAATATAAAACAGGAAGTCATATTTACACCTCACCCGTTGTAAAATATGGAATCGTCTATTTTGGCGATGATAATGGAAGGATTTATGCTTTAAGGGGAACAGATGGTGAGCCTATTTGGACCTACGATACAGGCCATCAAGAAGTGTGTCAGTTATCATCACCTGCTGTTGAGAATGGATTATTGTACATTGGTTCAAAAGACAAATCCATCTATTGTTTAGATGCATTCACAGGCAACCTAATATGGGTTTATAGGACGGATGGAAGGATTGCCTCATCACCAGCATTTGCAGATGGAAATGTCTATGTTGGCTCTGATGATGGATATCTCTACTGCTTAAGGACTGGAACCCAGGCAAGTCTATTATGGAAATACAATATAGGGAGTCCAATTCAATCAAGTCCGGCAATAGCTTATAGAAAGGTTTATTTCGGTGCTGATGATGGGAAAGTTTATGCATTAAGTAAGGAAGGAAGTCTTACTTGGAGCTACCAAACACAAGGAAAAGTCTTCTCATCGCCTGCGATTGCAAATCATGTTGTCTATATTGGCTCTGATGATGGTTGGCTTTATTGTTTGGATGCAGAAGATGGAAGACTTATCGCAAAATATTACATTGGTGGTGGCATAAGGGCATCCCCTAGTATTGAGAGGAAAAAAGTTTTTATTGGCTCTATCCATAGTAAGTTCTATTTCTTCGTTGAATCACCAGAAATTTTGGTGAAAAAATCCCCTTCTATTTCTAAGGTTTCTCCAGGTGGAACAGTTACTTGGACAATATCCTACAAAAATAATAGCTACGTTCCTGCAACAGATGTTTCGATTATAGATATCCTTGATGGAAATTTTGGAGAGCCAGTAAACATTAAGGTATCTAAAGGATCTGTTGATACTAACTTACATGAAATTGTTTGGGATTTGAGAGAAGTTTCTGGAAAGGAAGAGGGTAGTTTACAATTTGATGTCGTGGTTAATCAAAATGTAGATGTTTCAACGATTACAAATAGGGTAATTTTTGAAAGTAACGAAGCCAAGTTTGAAATAGAACCCGTTGATATTTCTCTTCTTATTCCTATTCTTTCATTTAGAAAAACTGTAGACAGAAAGATAGCAAATCCACTATCTACACTTACTTATACATTGGTTTGCACGAATATAGGAAACAGTGATGCAACCAATCTTGTGATAGAGGATATCCTTTCAGAAATATCAACATGTACATATATCCAAGGAAGTGTTCATGGAGATGGCGATGTTGAATATAAACACGAAGATGATATTTGGGACAAAATTGATTATTTGCCTGTTCATGGCATAAGGTGGTTTATCCCAAAATTAGTGGCTGGCGGTTCATGGACAGGAGGATTTATGGTTTTTGTTGGAAGGATTGATGATGGGACAATGATTACAAATACAGGGAACGCAAGCTCCGACGAATGCGAAACAATAACATCATCTTGCTCTACATATATAACATCAAAATCAATGCTTTCTATAACAAAGAGGGGGCCAAAGAAGATAAATCCAGGAGAGCCTTTGACTTATAACATTTCTTATACCTCCCTCTATGCAGATACAGAGA
>DNCM01000021.1 GCA_003498085.1 bacterium | reverse complement strand
TTATCTTTTAAATCAGGATGGTCATAGTCAACACCTGTATCCAAAACTGCAATGATAACAGAATCAGTTCCCTTCTCTATGCCCCAAGCACCTGGTGCACTGATCTTTGAAAGTCCCCACTGCTTGCTAAAATCAGGATCATTTGGAACTATACAGATACGTCTTATATAATTCGGCTCTGCATAGACAATGTTTGGATTTTTAGAAAGTTCAAAGATTATATCAGGAACTGTTCTATCTTTAAAAGTAAGCTTGTATGTTGAGTCAAATAGATGATCAAAAGAGAGGATACCATAGATATTTAAGGATGAAATAGCCTTTCCTTCCTTAAGTTTTACAAGGACCTCTCCTTCTTTATAAGCAGAGAATACACTAAGTGATAAAAGGAGAAATATAAAAATCTTTCTCATACAAGAAGTCCCAATCTCTTTATCACTCTCATTTTTTCATAATCCCCAATTTTTGCATGAGAGATTGCATCTTTTAAGATCTCTATACTTCTTTCGTAGCCATCCCTGTCTATTGGATATGGATAGCCATCCTTTCCACCATGACTAAAGGAAAACCTAACTGGATCTTTATAAGACGGTGGTTTTCCATAGATAAGTTCAGAGATTAGAGATAAAGCCCTCATTGTCTTTGGACCAACACCATTAATTGCCAAAAGACCTTCAAAATCATTTGGTTTCTTTTCATAAGTCTTTAAAAGAATAGTTTTTAATCTTTTTTTGTCTATGCCAGAAAGGAAAATTTGGTGATGTTTTGGAAGATTTAGAGTTTTTAATCTCTCTATCTCATTCATAATAATATCCGGCTTTTCTTTTGAGGTAATCGTGCTTATTTCCCTTGCATCCTTACTCTCAAAAGCAACCATATTCAAAACATTTCCCTTTCTGTTACAACATATTGCCTTGTGCGGTTCGCTCACAAAGTTTATTCCTGGATAGGAAAGCCAATGATAGCGACGGGCAAGCCTTGTTTCTGTATTCATTCCCTGTTGAATGACTGCCCATTTATTTTTTGTAAAAATAAATGTATGATGATATAATTGATAGCCATCCTGAAGTGCTGTAGTATCAACCTTTGCAGAAAGTCTTGATGCATAAATAAGAGTATCTACTGGAATTGAAAACCTACCTCCTGTTTCCTTTATCTCATCCGGTGTCTTTCTTGATACTTTCCCCTTTCCACCGCAAACCCAAATCCCTAAATTTCTATCTTTTATCCCTTCTTTAACTGCTCCACAAACAGTTGTTGTCAATCCAGATGAATGCCAATCAAATCCAAGACAGCAGCCAAATGCTTGGAACCAAAATGGATCAGAGGTCTTTTCCAAAAAACCATCTTCTCCAAATTCTTGAACTATCCATTCTATGATCCATCCAGAAAGCTCTTTCATCTTTGAAAATAACCATTTAGGGCATTCTCCATAATGTAAAGGAAGATTTGCTACCCCAGTCTTCATAAGAGTATTTTAGAGCAAAGTATACATTTTGTCAAATACCGAGACCAGTCCAAGTGATTGACTTTTAAGAAAAGATTTAGATATAATGAAAGAATGGGAAATGAGATGATTTCTCTTATTATTCCAACATATAATGAAGAAAAAAATATAGAGGAATGTATAAACAGGGCAAATACTGCACTTTCTTCCTATAATCATGAAATCATTGTAATCGACGATAATTCTCAAGACAGGACAGCAAGTATAGCAGAAAGTCTTGGCGCTTCTGTTTTTGTAAGAAAAAAAGATAGGGGGCTTGCAAAATCTGTTGTATGTGGAATAAATCAGTCTAAAGGTGAAATCATCGGGGTTATGGATGCTGATCTTTCCCATCCACCAGAGCTTATTCCAGAGCTCATAAAAACCCTTGACAACTATGACATTGCTATTGCCTCAAGGCTTGTTGAAGGAGGTGGGGCAGAGGGGTGGCCGAGACATAGAAAATTTTCTTCTTTTATCGGGACATTTATTGCAAAGGGCTTAACAAGTATATCTGATCCTATGTCGGGATTTTTCTTCCTAAAACGCAGTGTTATCGAGAAAATACCGTTTAAACCAAAGGGATATAAAATACTCCTTGAGATATTGATAAAGGGAAACTATAACGGCGTAAAAGAGGTTCCATTTATCTTTAGAGATAGAACACAAGGGGAAAGCAAGCTTAGCTTTTTTGTTGGATTGGAATACATCCTACAGACAATTGAGCTTTATTGGTGGAAACTGGCAAATAGAAAGGCTAATCCAAAATAATATTATACCTTGAATCTCTTCTTGCTGGGATTTTTCCACAAGACTTTATGATTTCTATCATTTTATTTAAATCCATTTTATATTCTATCCCTGTTTTCTTTATTACCACCTCATCCATTAGTATTCCACCCATATCATTTGCACCAAAGAACAATGCAATTTGAGCAATATCTGGTCCCTCTGTTACCCAGCCAGAATGGATGTTTGGAATGTTATCAAGGACTATGCGAGAGATTGCCAATGTTTTAAGATAGTCAAGAGAAGATACCTGTTCTAACCTTGAAAGCCCTGTATTCTTTGGTGAGAATGTCCAAGGGATGAACGCAAGAAAACCACTTGTTTTATCCTGAAGTTCTCTTATCTTTAAAAGGTGTTCAATCCGTTCCTCTTTTGTTTCTGTCAATCCAAATGTCATCGTTGCTGTTGTATGCATTCCAATAGAATGGGCTACTTCCATTACATTAAGCCATTCATCTGTCATTAGCTTTTTTGGAGAAATTTTCCTTCTCACTTTATCACAAAGAATCTCTGCAGCCCCAGGTAAGGAATCAAGTCCGGAGGACTTTAAA
This sequence comes from bacterium, assembly GCA_003498085.1. Taxonomy (GTDB): domain Bacteria; phylum UBA9089; class UBA9088; order UBA9088; family UBA9088; genus UBA9088. The sequence continues at coordinate 492 of DNCM01000021.1, read as the reverse complement.
GTTGAAAGGATATCTTTAATAGAAAGACCCTCCTTCTTTGAGATAAAAACTATCTCTGATGGGGATAAAGAATGAAGCCAAACATCAAATTTTTCCTTGATTGATGAAAAAAGACTACAATACCAAGAAAGAGAGAGCTCTGGATTAAGTCCTCCCTGAAGCATAACCTGCGTTCCACCAATTGCAACAAGTCCTTCAATCCTTCTTAAAATCTCATCAAAAGAAAGCAGAAATTCATCCTCTTTTTTTCTTGCCCAGAACGCACAAAACTTGCATTTTGCAGAGCAGATGTTTGTAAATGTGATGTTTCTATCAATGACAAAGGTCACATAATCATTTGGATGGAATTTCTTTCTTGCATTATCAGCTATCCTTCCTAATGCGAATATATCTTTGTCAAACAGGGAAATTGCTTCTTCTTTGTTTAATCTTTTCAATAGCAAAACAGATTTTAATCCTCCTTGACTGCGCCGGAAAGGGCAGGTATAACCT
>DNCM01000067.1 GCA_003498085.1 bacterium | reverse complement strand
ATAAAATTTAATCATAAATAATTTATCTATGTCAACTACAGAAAATAATAAAATTTCTTCTTGTATATGTTCGGTATGTCTTCTTCGACAATCTCTTAAGGGGGTCTTTGTTCCATATCTTTTAAGCATATCTGGTAATATGTAACCTTGCATCTTGTTTATCTTTTCCTATCATCATGATACAATATCTTGTTTTTTCATCATTTTTTAAACAAATTCCTAAAGACTTCTAAGCCTTTCTTTATATCAAATTTCAATTCAACTTCAAAACCCCTACTAAGGGGGCCAACTTTTACCTGCCTGTTTCTATTTTTCATTCGAAGATGTTTATTTTTCTTTACAAATATCAAGTCTTACACATATACTTTAGAAAGTATCTAATGGAGAAATCTTTTTGGAAGAAAGTAATAAATAGTTTCGATCCTGAATTCTTTAAAGAGATTGTCCACCAACCTTTAAGACAAAGTTTCAAATATCTTCTATTTTTATTGCTCATCTTAACTCCAATTTTATCTTTTAGATACACAATTGATACCATTACGATAATGAAAGACTGGGCTAAAAAGTTCTCTATCTTTTGTGAAGAAGAATTAAAAGATGTTCCTGAAATCACCATAGAAAAAGGAAGGCTTATCTCGCCTAAAAAGCTATTTTCTAAAGAATGGAAAGAATTTATCTTTATTATTGATCCCAAAGGAGAAGTCGGTTATTATTTGGATTTAATTAAAAATCATAAGAAAAGCGGAGTAATTATCCTTGAAAACAAGATAATTATCTCCTTAGAAGAACATGAAGTAACAGTTCGGGATTTTGAAAAGATATCTTACTTAAATCTAAAATTTGATGAAGAAGAAAGAGAAAAACTATTTGTTTTAACTTTGAATGGAGAAGTCTTTCGGATAACTCCTAAAGGACTAAATTATTGGTTAGACTTAGCCCCCTTTATACTCTTTCCGTTATCTCTTATCCTTATTTTTCTTGCTCTTTGGATTGTAAAATTAATCCATGTTTTCATCTTTAGTCTTTTCTCTTTAATGATTAATGGAGTTGGAAAGGTTGGTTTAAATTACAAAAGCCTTTTAAATATAGGAATTTTTGCCTTAACTCCACCTTTAATCTTTAAGACTTTTGTAAAATTAACTAATATTTTTATCCCTCATTTTACCCTCGTTTATCTTATTCTTTATGCAATCTTTCTAATAAGTGGTATCCTAAAGTGTAGGCCTAAAGAACCCGTGGAATTTATCGCTGAAAGATATTCTCAGTAAAAAGCCGAAAATAAGACATTTAGATATTGATAAATTAATTTTTTCCAAAAATATCAAATACTGTAATTTCTGGTCGGGCATAAAACCTGACCCTTGGTGCTATTCCCCCTTCCATCCCAATTCCACGATTAACATAAAGGACTGTATTGCCAACCGTATATTTTCCTGCTTCATACTTCTTGCCAAAATCTGAAAGGGTAATAAGTGCTCCATAGAATGGCAAAGCGATCTGTCCTCCATGGGTATGACCAGCTAGATATAGTAAGTCCATATCCAACTCAGAAATTTTTTCGATAAGATCCGAATTATGGTAAAGAAAAATGCAAAACTTATCTTTTGGTATACCACCAATAACTTTCTTCCACCTACACATATTCACATATGAAAGTCCTGCCACATAAATTACATTATCATCATAAGAGATGATTTTATGATTACAATCTAGGAGTACAAATCCTGTATCTTTAAAAAAATCAATATTTGGCCAGTAATCACAGTTGCCCAATATAGCGAATTTTCCTAACCTTGCCTTTATGGATAAAAGCATTTCTTTAAAAATTGGTATTACTTCAGGCTCATTAATGGCATCACCTGTAAAAACTACTACATCGGGTCTTAGCTTATTCACAATCATAGGAACTTTCTTTTCATTCCTTATCTTTTTATCACAATGTGTATCCGATATCTGCACTATTCTTAATTTGCTCGATTTACTTATATTGGGTGTATCAATCTTAACATAGGTAATGGTTAGCCAATATGGTTCAATGAAATACCCATATAAAATACAGAATATACCAATTGTTGCTGAGGAATGTAGAGTCCATTGCATAATTCGCTGGCAAAGGGTATAAACCCTCTTATGTTGACCCAGCTTATCTTTAACTAGACGCACAAGCAATGCGACCTCAAAGGTATATATACTGATTACCATGCCAACAAATATAGAAACAGCTATCATTTCTGAAAGTAATATCATCGTTTTTAAAAAGTATAGCTTAAACAATGGTCAAAGACAAGGAATCATATATCTATCCATTAGATTTGGCACTTTATTTACGATATCTTCCAAAACGAATGTTTAATTTTCTTTACAAATATTGAGCCTTCCGCCTATAATTTGGAGATATTTCCGATGATATCAAGGTGATTAAAAATGTCGAGCTTCAGTTACTGTTTTTCGGAGTATACTATTGGAGATAAAATTTCTTCTGATTGTTTATCTTACTGATCTTATATTTGGTGATCCAGAATGGTTCAAGTTGCATCCAGTAAGGCTTATGGGAAGATTGATAGAGATATTAGATGAAAAAATGAAAAGAAATGGGGCGGTTTTGGTCGACAGGATAAAAGGAATGGTCCTTGTATTTACTATAGTTGGGATAAGCTCTTTATCTATATTTCTATTCATAAAATTTTTTTATATGCTAAATAAATTACTTGGATACTTAGCTTTGATCTTAATCGGATTTACAGCTATCTCCATAAAGGACCTTAAATTAAAAGCAAGGGATGTCCTTTTGGAAATAGATAGAGATATTCATATTGCCAGAAAAAAACTCTCTATGATAGTTTCAAGGGATACAAAGGACTTGGATAAAGAGAAGATAATCATTGCAACGGTTGAAAGTGTAGCCGAGAATACAAACGATGGCATAGTTGCCCCACTCTTCTACCTTGCCTTAGGAGGACCTGTACTTGCTATTGCTTATAAGGCTATAAATACTTTAGATTCTATGGTTGGGTATAAAAATCAAAGATACAAGGATTTTGGCTGGTTTGCAGCAAGGCTCGATGACTTGGTCAATTTTATTCCTGCAAGGATAACGGGAATCATGATTGCAATCTCATCCTTTATCCTTAAGAAAGGGTTTATCCTTCCTTTCTATACGATGCTTAGAGATGGCATGAAGTCCACTTCGCCTAATGCTGGTGTATCCATGGCGGCGATGGCGGGTGCTTTGAGAATAAGGTTTGGTGGGTCGTGGAGCTATGAAGGAATAGAAGTTATAAAGCCCTATATCGGCAAACAGATAAACAAAATAGAGCCTTACCTTATCGATGAGGCACTGAATATAAGCCTTTTATCATCTTTCTTAATGTTGGTTAGCTTATGCCTTGTAAAACTGATGATTTAAGTTTTTTGCATGGTGGAGATATTTATAGAATAAGGAGGCTCTATGGAAAAGAACCCCTAGATTTTAGCTCAAATATTAACCCATTGGGGATAAGCAAAAAAGTAAAAGATGTAATATTGAAGAATCTTAAGGATATAACCATTTACCCAGACCCAGGATCGTATGATCTTATAAAGAAAATAGCCGAACATCACGATATAAAAGAAGAAAGTATACTCTTAGGTAATGGCTCTTCATCACTTATCTATCTTATCATGAATACATTGAGGCCGAAGAAAGTAGCAATATTTGTCCCTTGCTTTTCGGAGTATGAAAGGGCAGCTTTGGCTTGTAGTTGTAAGATCAAATTCGTTTATCTCAATGAAAATGATGGGTTTAACATCCCGTCCCTTTCAAAAGATATGGATACTTTATTTATATCAAACCCAAACAATCCAACGGGCAACCTTCTAATAAAAGAAAGAAAGATAGATTTACCAAAAGGGCTTATTGTGATAGATGAAACTTACATGGATTTCTTAGAAGATCAAAAGAATCATTCTTTTGTATCAATTGCAGAAAGGGATGATAGAATAGTCGTCATAAGGAGTTTTACTAAGTTTTTTGCAATCCCTGGATTAAGGCTTGGATATTTAGTCTCGCATCCTAGTATAATAAATAAACTGAAGGCAAACGAACCCCCTTGGCCTATAAACACATTTGCCCAATTGGCAGGATGTGTATTACTGGATGATAAAGATTACATTCAAAGGACCTACAGGCTCATAAAGAAAGAGAGGGATTTTCTCTATGATGAGATTTCAAAGATCGATGGTCTAAAACCATACCACTCAGTTGCAAACTTCATACTTGTAAAAATAAAAAAGGATGGGATAGGCTCACCTATGCTTGCAGATACATTGCTTAAGAGGGGAATATATATAAGAGATTGCTCAAATTTCAGGAACTTAGATAGCAAATGCTTTAGGATAGGGATAAGGATTCACAAAGATAATATGAAATTAATCGAAGAGTTAAATATACTATTTGGAGGGATGATAAGATGAATAGAGATCATAAATTACTGGTTGGTCGACCAAAAATCTTTATCTTTGGTGGTGTAAGGAGTGGAAAGACAAGTTATGCAATCAATCTTGCAAAAAATATTGGAGGTAGTGTTATCTATATTGCAACATGCATATTTTTCGATGATGAGATGGAGAAAAGGATAGAAATCCATAAAAAGATGCGCCCAAAAGAATGGAGAACGATTGAAGAAGGAAAGAGTCTTTCTTCTGTCATTAGGGATATATCCTGCGATGTTGCAATCATCGATTGTCTAGGGATATACATTTCAAACCTTCTTGTCGAAGGCTTTTTGGATGATGAAATTCTAAAGGATATCTCAGATATAAAGGATATCATAAAAACAAAAGATTTTTCAGTGATCCTCATTTCAAATGAGGTAGGGCTTGGAGTTGTTCCAAATGATTCTCTAAGTAGGAGGTTTTGTGATATAATAGGTATTTCAAATCAGATGATGGCAGAGGAGTTTGATGAGGTTATATTTATGAGGGCAGGGATACCAATAAAGATGAAGGGCTATGAAGAAGCTAAATGATATAATTGGGAAGATTGAAAAGATCGATAGATCATTAGAGGATGAGGTGCAAAAAAGGCTTGATAACCTCACAAAGCCAAAAGGGAGCTTAGGAAGACTTGAGGATATCGCAAAACAGATTGTACTGATCACTGAGAATAAAAACCCCGTTATGGAAAAGAAGGTCATATTCACAATGGCAGGGGATCATGGTGTGGTTGAGGAAGGGGTCTCTTGCTTCCCACAGGAGGTAACCATCCAAATGGTCCATAATTTCATAAAGGGTGGTGCAGGAATAAATGTATTAGCAAGGCATATTGGAGCAAAGGTTGTTGTTGTTGATATGGGAGTCAAAGGAAATTTAGAGATTAAAGATAGTAGATTTAAGGATAAAAAAATATGTCATGGAACAAAGAATTTCACTAAAGGGAAAGCGATGACAAAAAAAGAGGCTATAATGGCGATTGAGGCAGGAATCGATGCGTTTGAAGAAGAATTCACCGATGGGATAGATATCGTAGGAACAGGAGATATGGGAATCGGAAACACGACGCCATCGAG
>DNCM01000155.1 GCA_003498085.1 bacterium | reverse complement strand
GATATAGAAGAAGGAAGGATAGTAGATCAAAGACCAAGTGCAGGAGAGGAAGTAGATTATGGAAGCTATGTTCAGGTTTGGAAAGCAGTAGCTCCCCCAAAAGAAAAACCACCGATTCCAAAGATTCATTATAGATTCTCCATCCCCTCTCCATTCATAAATGAGATTTGTTACTTGCTCATTCATATAACCCCTGCTGACAAAAAATGGGCACCATTATATTTATCAATCGATGGAAGGCTGACTAAATTTGATAGTCCACCATACAATATAAACTTTAGGCCACCTGTAATGAGTATGGGGATAAATAGATTCAATGTCTCTGCCTGGTTTGAAGGTGGTGAAAAGGCTGAGGAGATAATTGATTCTCCATACTATGACCCAATTGCTCCAAGGATTGTAAATGTTAAGATCATTAAAGAAAAAATTAGGGTTGATATAGAGGATAGGGAGTCTGGAATAAACAGGGTTAAAATTATTGGTGTACCTGTTTCTATAAGTGAAGGAGCACAGGAAGAAAGGGGAGGTAGAATGGTTTGGACAAGGGGAGAATATGAAAAAACTTTTGTCATTTCAAAGGATAGTCCACCAGATATTAAAATAGTAATCGAAGTTGAAGACAATGCCGGAAATAAAAGGACAAGGACAGAAATAATTCCGGATGTACCACCAAAAGAACCATCAAAAAAATAACATAAATAAGGAGGTGAAAAGATGGAATTAGATAATCAAACAATCCTTACATTGATGAAGGTTCCCCTGTTCTCATCGCTCTCTGTTGAGGATTTTAAGACTGTCTCTGAGAAGCTTTCGATGAGAAGTTTCGAAAAAGGGGAATACATCGTGAGGGAAGGTGAGACTGGAGATTATTTTTACATTATAAAGTCTGGAGAGGCAGATGTTATCATTGAAGGAGAAGATAAAAGAATTGCCCATCTTAAAGATGGAGATTTCTTTGGCGAGATTGCACTTTTGGTTGGAGTTGAAAGAACAGCTTCTGTTGTTGCAACAACCGATGTTGTCACAATAACCTTGAATAAAAAAGGATTTAATGAGCTATTGAAAGAAAATCCATCTGTTGCAGCAAACCTTTCAAAGGTCCTTGTTCTTCGCCTTTCAAAGATGGCAGAGGGTATGTGACAAATATTATTTCAAAGCATGGTTTGGATAATATCCATCTTTTCATACCTTGTGGGTTCAATACCCGTAGGGCTTATTTTAGGACTTCTTAAAAAAAGGGATATAAGAAAAGAAGGGTCAGGGAATATTGGTTTTACAAATGTTTGGCGGGTATTAGGAATAAAATATGCGATCCCTGTTTTGGTATTCGATGTTCTAAAGGGTTTTCTTCCTGTAGTTATTGGCATTAGATTTTCTGAAGGAATAGGGGTTATTGCAGGACTTTCTGCTATCCTTGGACATAGTTTTAGCATATTTCTAAAATTTAAGGGTGGAAAGGGTGTTGCAACATCATGTGGTGTTTTCCTTGGACTCTGCCCTATTGAGACAATTTTAGCTATGTGCGTATTTCTTATTGTTCTTATTATCTCTCGTTATGTTTCTGTAGGCTCTTTGTTTACATCTCTTCTTCTTCCAATCTTCATCTTTATTTTCTCACCCGATAAAAAACTTGTCTTTGGCATCTCAATCATTGCATTTCTTTTTATCTGGATAAAGCATATCCCGAATATAAAAAGGCTAATTAAAGGAAGCGAGCTTAAAATATGAACATCACTGTCCTTGGTGGAGGAACATGGGGGGTTACACTAGGGGTTTTACTTTATGAAAAAGGAAATGCAATTAAGATCTGGGAGTTTTCAAAAGATAAGGGAGAGTTGCTTAGAAAGAATAGATATGAACCAAACCTTCCATGGCTTTTTATTCCAAATGAAATAGATATCACGGATGAATTTAAAGTAGATTGTGACTTGATTATATCTTGTCTTCCATCTTGGGCAGTCAGAGAGGTTTTTTTAAAACTTAAAAATCTTTACAAAGATCAATTGATTGTCTCTTGCACAAAGGGCTTTGAAGAAGAAACGTTTTTAAGGCCCTCGGATGTAATTAAGGAGGTCATTCCGCAGGCAAGGACCGTTGTTCTATCGGGACCATCCCATGCAGAAGAGGTCTCAAGAAAGATTCCAACATCTGTTGTCTCTGCAAGCCATAATGAAAAAGATAGGGTTTTTACTCAGAGATTATTTTCAAATTCCTATTTTAGAGTATATACAAATTATGATATAATTGGTGTTGAGCTCGGTGGAGGCTTGAAGAACATCATAGCAATTGCAGGGGGCATCTCTGATGGATTGGGTTTTGGAGATAATACAAAAGCCGCATTGCTATGTAGGGGTATGGTAGAAATGATAAGGCTCGGTGTTAGTTTAGGAGGGAGTAAAGAGACATTCTTCGGTTTATCAGGAATGGGAGACTTAATCGTAACCTCCTTTTCAAAGCACAGCAGAAATAGGAGGTTTGGAGAGCTGCTTGGAAAAGGCCATAAAAAGGAAGATGCGCAGAAAGAGATAAATATGGTAATCGAAGGGATAAAAACAACAAGAGCAGTCTATGAATATTCTCTAAAATCAAACACAGAGATGCCTATAACAAATGAGGTTTATAAGATCATATTTGAGGAAAAAGAGCCTGGATTGGCTTGCAAGGAATTATTAGAAAGGAAACTTAAGGAGGAAGATTATGGGGTATAGGGAATTTGCAAAACAAGGATTGGATCAGAAATTGCCCAAGATTGAGGTTTTTGAAAACCAATTTCCTGACTATGAGATTACAATTAATATACCAGAGTTCACATCGCTATGCCCAAAGACTGGCCTGCCTGATTTTGGCTGTATTACAATTATCTACACACCAGATAAATACTCTATTGAGCTTAAATCATTGAAAATGTATATCTTGGCATATAGAAACCTTGGGATATTTCAGGAGAATGTAATAAATAGAAT
>DNCM01000040.1 GCA_003498085.1 bacterium | reverse complement strand
TCTTGATAGTTGCCTTGGGAATCATAGATTGAGCCAATGTTATTATAAGTTGCGGCTAAACCTTTCTGGTATCCTATCCTTTCATAGATCTTCTTACTCTTCTCATACCACACTAACGCCTCTTGATAGTTTCCTTGGGCTTTATGTATTGACCCAATGTTATTATAAGTTGTAGCTAAACCTGCCTGGTCTCCTATCCTTTCACTAATCTCTAAATCCTTCATATACCACACTAACGCCTCTTGATAGTTGCCTTGGGAATCATGTATTCCGCCAATATTATTATAAGTTGCGGCTAAACCTTCTTGGTATCCTATACTTTCACAAATCTTACTACTCTTCTCAAGCCACTCCAACGCCTCTTGATAGTTGCCTTGGGAGTGATGTATTAACCCAATATTATTGTAAATAGTGGCTAAGCCTTCTTTATCGTCTATCTTTTTGCAAATCTTCATTCCTTTCTTATACCAACTAAAGGCTTCTTTATATTTACTTTGGAAATAAAAACAGTTGCCAATAAGGATGAATAAGGCTCCTCTTTCCTCATCTTTGGGCTTAAATTTGAGGCATCGCTTAAACTCCCTAATTGCTTCATAAAACCTATATTCTTCTTTAAACTTTTTCCCTCTTTCAAATGCCTCTTTTATCTTTGGATTAGGAGATTCTGGAAGTCCATCATAATAATCTATAGGTTCGCCAAATTCTACTTTAAACTTAGGGGGAACTATAGATATCTCTACCGTTGTTGGTGGGCCTGGTGGTGGCATTTGAATTGCAATTTTAATGACAATAATGACAATAATAATTGATACAATCATTATTCCAAAGCCAAAAGCTCTTTTAGGAGTAATGTGGAAAATTCTTGAATTTTTTTTAGGTGTTTTTCTTTTATTCGTGGGCATATCTCCTCACATCCTCCTCTAAATTATCTTCCATCTTTTATCCTCTTCATCAGAGCTATTGCCATATTGCGATAAAATTTTTTAAGCTCTTCTAATTCCAAATGTTTCACCATTACAGGCAGTTTTACAATCTCATCTATCTTTTGAAATGATATAGCCAACCAGTACTCATCCAAACCAATATGTTTTTTCTTTGCCTCTTCTAATATTTCAATAAATGGAAGAAATTCCTTATCCAAAAAGTATATATCAACAAAGTCCTTAGCTTCAGCACGATCAAAAAGTGCAGATAGCTTATTACAGGCGATATCTAAGCAATTGTCTGCGTAGATGTCATACTCCTCTTTATATTCCTTCGGTTTTAGCCTATATGGGGAATCTATTGCAAAATCACATCTTATTGTCTCAGAAGAACTACTAATGAATACCTCTAAGAAGGTTTCAAAATGCCTACTTACTCTTAGTTTTACATCCAATCTTTGACATATACTTTCTAATTCAGGAAGAACAAAGACAACACTTCTTTCTATCTCTGTGAAAAAATCTAGGTCTTCTGATAGGCGATGTTTAAGATAAAATGCAGAAAGTGCTGTTCCTCCGGTAAGAAAAAAGATGTCTTTAAGCCTTGTCTTGGCTATCTCATGAATAATGGTTTTCTGTAAAGTAGTAAATATCTCCATTATCCCTCCAATTTAAAATACCAATCCCAGAATTTACGCACATTTGAGGAAAGGTTAAGATGCTTAAGATTTTCCTTTATTATCTCAAAAGGTATGGTGGTTATATCTTTTGCTGTGCCATTATTTAATACTCGGGCAAGATACCATTTGAAAAAGTAATCTGTATTATACTCTTTTTCTTCAAAAGAATAATCCCAGATAAGGTCTTTATTTATAGAGATATTATATTTCGTAGTTGCCATTGGTCTTTTCCTATTTTTAAAAATATACCACAAATTGTCTCAAAACACAATGTGTTTTTTTAATTTTAGGTTTTGTAACTTAAAGTGAATTAAGGAGTTGTTTTACTTTATCTGCTTCGGATTTGAGGTTAAGTTGGAGATAAAGTTCATAGCTTTGTTGTAGGTATTGCTTTGCTATGTCTTTTTTGTCTGTATGGAGATATATAATACCGATGTTACCAAGAAGGGTTGCCATCGAATGCCAACTTCTAATTTTTTTGAATATTTCTATACTCTTCTCATACCACACTAACGCCTCTTGATAGTTGCCTTGGGCTTTATGTATTAACCCAATGTTATTATAAGTTGTGGCTAAACCTGCCTGGTCTCCTATCTTTTCTTTAATCTTCCTACTCTTCTCATACCACACTAACGCCTCTTGATAGTTGCCTTGGGCATAATGAATACTGGCAATGTTATTATAAGTTGTGGCTAAACCTGCCTGGTCTCCTATCCTTTTACTAATCTCTAAAGCCTTCATATACCATTCCAACGCCTCTTGATAGTTGCCTTGGGCATAATGAATACTGGCAATGTTATTATAAGTTCCAGCTAAACCTTTCTGGTCTCCTATCCTTTCACTAATCTCTAAATCCTTCATATACCACACTAACGCCTCTTGATAGTTGCCTTGGGAATCATAAATTAACCCAATGTTATTATAAGTTGTGGCTAAACCTAATAGTTCTCCTATCTCTTCACAAATCTTCCTACTCTTCTCATACCACACTAACGCCTCTTGATAGTTGCCCTGGGACTTATATCGCAGTCCGATTTCGTTATAAAGATTAGCTTCACCTTTTTCTTCTCTTAACTCCTTACATGCACAAACCCCTGCCAAAAGCCATCTTAACCCTTCTTGAACCGAACGGCGGTAGATGTATCCCTTTAATGCAAAGGCATAATCATAAGCCAACTCTATAATTTCTTTCTCCATATCCCCGTCCTCTACCCTTTCACTTACCCAATCTGCGCCTTGGCGAATATTCTCAAAATCTATGGTTATATCATGCCATGGGTCGAATGAACCTTGTGCAATTCCAAGGTAATATTCAGCATGTTTGTACCTTAGGCTTTCTTCCTCTTCATTTGACAAAGGAAGATTTTTCCTTACATAATCCAAGACCAATTGATGGAGATGATAGCGATCTCTGTTTATATCATAGTCTATGATACTTGTCTCTGTAAGCTCATAGAGTTCTTCTTTTGCTCCGCACACAGATTCAACAGCAGAGGAGTCAAACCAACCTACAAAGACGATAAGTTTCTTAATCAGCTCCTTTGCATTATTACTTATATTCTCAATCATCCTGCCAATAAATCCAGAGACTGCCTCTTCTATATCTCCCCTTAGATCCTTAAGATTACCCAGGGTTATATTCAGTCCCCTCGTCTTTGCCACAACCACTGCACGCTTGATTAAGAATGGATGATTACGGGTATGGATTAAGAATTCTTTAATATATGGGAAAAATTTATCTATGATCCCATACCTTCCTGCCTCGTATAATAAAAGGTCTATTGCCTCTTTAAATTCACCAACAGTATAGGATATGCTACCATCTATATCCTCAAATTCTTTTATTTTTCTTCTGGAGGTAATAATTGCCTTTGTCCCCATTCTTATATCAATACCTTTTAAAAACCTTCCTATCTTCTTTAGCTCTTTTTTTTCCAATACCTCAACATTGTCAATGATAAGAAGACAAGGGTTCATACTCAAGAAATCGACTACATCTTTCTGTTCTATCTTGAAGGATTCACTTATCTTTCTCAAGATATCATCACATGTAGTCCTTTGCTCTACTTCAATAAAAATAACCCCTCCTTGTTGAAATCTCCAGGCATTGCGTCTTCCTACCATCTGTGCCAATGATGTCTTTCCAATACCACCAACTCCAGAAAGGGCGATTAATCTATTCTCTGCATTCGCTAAGTGTTTTGCAATCTCAACAAGTTCCTTTCCCCTTCCAATAAACCCAATTTGATATGGAAGGTTATAGACAAGTGGCTCACCAAGGGACACAGTTGGTTTATCACATGAAGGAGAAAGAGGGAATGTTACCTTACTATCCCCAATCAATTGGAATATATCTTGTTTATTAAATTCCTTAGACAGTTTATCCTCTGCTTTATTTAATGCCTCATCTATCGAGTCTCCTCCAAATAGACTTGGATATAGAGTCTTTGTAAATTCTTTTGCCATAGCATCAAGGATTGGTTCTTTGGTAGTAATAACTGTTTGAATACCGCATTCTTTATGAAGCCATTCTCCAATAGCAAGTGACTCACAAGAGTTAATGATGGCAAGTCTTATTTTCTCTTTTCCAAATATACTACTTAGCTCTTTTATGTTGACAATATCTTCACTTCCATATTCATCCTCAAGCACAAGTCCGTTTTTGCCACTATGGCCAATAAAATGGAAGATATCGTATTTATGGGCAAGGAGTGCTGTTTCTAATTGCTTGTGTGTTGGTGGAAATAGTCGCGTTAAGACTACAGGGTAGTACTCATCCTTCCCAATTGTCATTGCCTCAAGGATATTTTGCCATTCACGCCATACATCAAGCCTTATATTTGGTGGGCTTTTGCCATCCTTAGCTGTTATACCACCAGCAATAGCTACAAGGATGGTTAACTTGTTTATTTCTTTTAAGTTTTTCATAGACTGACCAGCCATAACCATATAGGTTTAAAAAATATTGTTTTTTTATCAAACTTTTTAATATCTTCAAAATCATTAGTTAAAATAAGGGCATTATCCAATTTGAATTCATCCATAGCCATAAGCAGTCCCCTAATTTCCCTCTTCATTGTCTTCTCATCAGTTACCTCCCAACATACTTGAATCAATTCCTTTATCTCTAAACCTTCTCTGATGACAAAATCTACCTCATAGCCAGCTTTGTTCTTCCAATAATATACCTCTTTGTTCCTCAGGTGCAAAAATACAATATTTTCTGCTAATTTACCAAGCTCATAAGAGGTTTTGATAGAGACTGCATTCTTTAAACCTACATCTACAAGGTAGATCTTTCTTGGATATTGGAGTTGGTCCTTGATAGAATGGGAAAATATTGGCACTTCAAAGGCAAAGAATGCCTCCTTAAGGTATCCTAAATACTCAATAACTGTATTTTTACTTACCTTAAATCCAATACTCTTTAAAAGATTAGCCAATTTACCAAAACTCATTAGCCCTGATGAATGATGAACCACTATCTTTAGAAATGACTCAAATAACCTAAGATTTCTCATCCTATATCTTTCAACAATGTCTCTGTATAGGATAGAGCGATAATATTCCCTTAAGATTTCTAATTTCATTTCTTCAAAGACAATCTGTGGAAAACCTCCAAACTCTAGATATTCGTTAAAGGCTTTTATAATATCGTGGCGTCTTGGGCTATACTTTAAATCCTTTTCTTTGTATTCAATCCCTTTTGCCTTTAGAATTTCCTTGAAATTAAATGGAAAAACCTCTAAGGTAAGTGTTCTTCCCCTAAGGGAATAAGCTATTTCAGAAGAAAGTAGTTTAGAGGATGAGCCAGTGATTATAAATCTTTTACCTCTGTTTTTGTCATAAAGCCGTCTTAAGGTTATCTCCCACGCTGGGTGATTTTGGATTTCGTCAAGAAGGAGAAATAAAGGTATATCTTTGTTATATGAGAAGTTTTCTTCATAGGTCTCAAGTATTTGTGGTAACATATTCTCTGTTGGAGGATACAACCTTTCATCCTCAAAGTTGATATAGAGTATATTAGAAGTAGGGAATTTCTCACGCATCTTCTTTACTATTTGATAAAGGAGATATGTCTTCCCACTTCTTCGGACACCACATAAGGAAAGAAGGAGATTTGTTTCAAGTAAATTAGCAGGTATATCCCTTTTTACAATATGGGGAAGTTGATAATCAAACCATTCTTTGATGATGTATTTTATTGTTTCTTTCATAATATCGTCCTATTATTAAGACAATTATACATAAAAATTGCTCTCTTGTCAAGACAATTTTAATTTGTAACCCTTTGAATTATTAGGCTTATTTAATTTAAGGTAGCAGAAATGGACATTTATTCCTCCAACAGAAACCTTAGGGGAAGGATGTAATGGACATAGACACCTTTTCCAAAGACCGTTGGTTTTGTGAATCTATATTTTTTGGCAGCCTTTAATGCCTCTTCTCTAAATCCAAAGCCTTTTGGGGTTTCTTCGATAACCTCAATGGAATCAACTTCTCCATTCGGATTGACAAGGAGTTTTAGCTTTACCCTTCCTTCTACCTCCATCTTTTTTGCAAGGGATGGGTATTTTGGCAATACAAACGAGATAGTCTTTAATGGGTTGTCAAGTGAGCCTACTTCATATACTCTTGGTTCTTCATATGGAACTGGTACTACAATGTGTGGGATCTCTTTGGGTTCCTTTTTTACAACTGGAATTACTTCTTCTTGCTCTTCAACAATCGGGCTTTCTTCGATTGGCAATAGAACCTGTTGTTCTTGTGGTTTAGGCTCTTCTTTTGGTTTTTGTATTCTTGGTTCTTTCTTTGGCTTTGGAATAACTTTTTCTTCGGGGAGTTTTACAAGGTCTATCTTATATGCCTTATGGATCTTTATTTTTTCTCCCTTCCCCATCCCAACAAGGAAGAAAACAAGGATAATATTTATAACGCATGAGATAAAAAACGAGCAGAAAAACCTCATTCAAGCTTGGGGATGGTTGCAACTGACAAGCTTTTCGCACCAATTTCTTTACATAGATCAAGAACATCGATGAGTCTCCCGCAGCTTGCCTTTTTGTCCGATGCAATTATTACGGATATTTCTGGGTTCTTCAAAAGGCAATCTACAAGCCTTCCTTTAAGGATATCAAAAGATACCTCCTCTTTTCCGAGGAATATCCTTTCGTCGGATGTTACGGTTATCATAAAATAATCCCTTGCAAGGGGAATACCAGACTTTGCCTTTGGTTTATCTATAGGCATACCGTGCTCCTTTATAAGGCTTGTCGAAACTGCAAAGAAAAGAAGCAATAAAAATACACAATCAATAAGTGGTGCTATTGTAAGCTCAGGTCTTCTTGCTCTCATTTTCAAATAACGATATAATCCTCAGTCCTTCGTGCCTCATCTTCGATATGTAACCTTCTGCTTTAGATACCAAGAAACTGTGCAGAAACAAGCATGGAAGGGCAACCACAAGGCCTGCCTCTGTTGTTATTAAGGCTTCAGATATACCTTTTGCCAAAAGCTGGGCATCTGGACTTCCAAGGGTGGATAGAGCATCAAAAACCTTAATCATACCAACTACAGTTCCCAAAAGTCCTAAAATTGGTGCCGCTGTTGTAGATACTGCGATAAAGTTCAAGAACCTTAAAAAACGAGGTTCCTCCTTCATTATAAAAAGCTCGAGTTCCTCCTTCTGTTTTTGTCCTGCAAGATGCCTATTTATAAGACAATTATGCAAAAGCCTTGATAGTGGAGTTTTGCTTCTTAATGCTTCCTTTAGTTCTTTTTCCTTTCCTTCCTTAAGGATGCTTAAAAAATCATATTTTTCCCTTATCTTATAAAAGAAAATAAGCCTTTCAACAACCAGTGTAAATACAACAACAGAAAGACCAATGATTATGCGAAGGATATATCCTCCTTTATCTAGAAAATCAAAAATTGCATCCATCAGAATATAAATTTTACACCACCTAAGCACATAAATGGAAGCATCTGGAATTCTTCCATTTTGCCTGTCTCATCGTCGAAATAATAGCCATAGATATTCTTTCTATTTGTAAGATTAAGAAATTGGACATACCATTCGCCCCATTTCTGTTTTTTAACAATTGCAAGGTCTAGCTTAAAATAATATGGAAGGCGACTGCTTAAGTATTCTCCATAGATTGGATGATAGATTGCCCCTTGGTTTTCAGTTCCCTTTTTTACATCAGCAATTGGTGTGTATGGATTTCCAGAATAGTACATTGCTCTGATATTTGCCTTCCATCTTTTTTTGAACTTGTAGTTTAAAACAAGCGATGCAACATGCGGTCTATCCTGTTCTGTTGGGTATAAAACACCCTCTTTCTTTGATGTTCCTGCATAGTATTCGTATTTAGAAAATCCAACCTCCCTCCTTGCCCTTGAATATGCATAAGAAAGCCATCCATCTAGCTTTCCACCCTCCTTTTTCTGAAGGAAAACCTCAATCCCAGAATTCCTTCCTCGTCCCTTGTTTAGATACTCTTTCTCTTTATCAGGAAGAATTAGCTTGCTTAATCTGTTATAATACCCCTCTACCTTTATCCTTTTGTCGCCTCCTATATTCTTTTCCCAACCAATAATATGCTGGGTTGAGTGCTGTGCCTTTAGCCTTGGTGCTATTTCTTCATCTCCAAAGTACATTGGGTATTGCGAGTATTCACCAAAAGCAATCTTGAACTGGTTATTTCCTATTGGGATTAAAACAGAAAGTCTTGGTGATATAAGCTCTTCTTTTGTTATATTATTATCCTCAAATCTTATACCAGGTTCAATACTAAAAAATCTTGTTTTTATTCTATCTTGGAGATAAAATGACCAATACTTTGTTGTCTTTTCCCAGGTATAGGTATCTGTATGCTTTTTCTTTGTAACCGTGCCATCTATTATCTCTGTCTGCCTCCAGGTATAATCCCACCTTTCATTGCCAACACTCTGCCATAGCATGCATCCAAATCCAAGCCTATGATTTTTAATCTCCTTTGTCCATTCATCCCTTAAGGTGTAGTTTTCAAACTTAAGCCTTCCTTTTGTTTCAAAATCCGGGGAATCAGTAAACTTCATGTCCAGATTATCCTTAAGATAGCTTAATGTAAGTTCATGCCAAAGGGAGGGTGAAAATACCTGTTTTTGTGTTACTGCTAAAATATCCTTTGTATACTTATACCAAAAATGCCCCTCATCGGGTGCACCTTCCTCTTTTTTTACCTCCATATCCATACCCTCAGAGACCCTTAGGGCTGTCAGAGAAACCTTGTCTGTGTAGTTTGGTTCATTATATAGCTTAAAATAGAAATCATCAAAGTACGGGAAGACATAGCCCTTATCTTCACCAATAAACCACTTTGCAAGGAGGTCATAGTGTGTCCTGTTTGCCGAGAAATAGTATGTTGTGTTTTCTTTTATTGGACCATCTATCATAATCTGGGCTGTTGTTGGGGAAATCTCAAGAACTCCCTTTTTTTTCTTCTTGTTCCCCTCTTTGTAATAGACATCAATTACCCCACCTAATGCCTGATTTCCCCTTACAGGATAGCCACCCGCATAGAAATCAACCCTCTTTATTAGGTCTGTGTTATAAAACAAAAGCAGTCCTCCCCACTTATATGGCCAAAATATAAAAACATTGTCTAGCATAAATATTGTCTCCCAAGGATAGCATCCCCTTATGTACAATGCAGAACAAAAATCTCCTGGAGAGATAACACCAGGTAGGGCTTTCAATGTTTCACCAAGGTCGTCAAATAAGGAGACGCAAGAACTTTCAACCATAGAGGAAGAGATTTCCTCTTTGCTTGGAAATACTTCTTCTTTTATGGGCCTTTTTTCTTTTATTGTAACCTCTTCCCCTGTTACTGTGATTGTCTCTGGGAAACCTAGAATTGGAAACAAAGAGATAAAAAAGAATTTTTTCATTTAATAACTTCCACCACCAATACCAAGATAGATATATGGGGAAGAGAGGTCTATTTTTGGAGAACCCGAGACTTCCTTATCTAATAGATACCACTTACTTTTCGATGGTGAAAACATATATCCACCACGAAGTGTAAACAATAGCCCGCCCTTTGTTTTTTCATCTCGGCCGAGCCTTAAAAGATAATTTACCATAATCCCAAGGTTAAACAAAATATTACCTGCACTAAGGTTTGCCTCTTGCCTTGGGTCTTTTAGAACATCATCGAAGTCTGATTTTATATTCTTTGGAGTTATACTTAATGAAACACCGCCTCCGCCTATACCGAAAATCGGAATAATCCTTACTTTTTCCTTTGAAAATACATAACCTATATCAAAAAATCCATGCCCGCCACTAAAGATTGTAGTATATGTTGCATTTTCTGTCTCTTGCGTAAAGCCACCGCCATGACCACCTACCAGGATTTTTTCATTATATATATAATAACCACCTCCACCGATAATGTTGCAGGCTTCGTTTAGACTTTTGAAACCATGGTTTTTTAATCTTGTATTTAATTCATCAAGGTTATATGTAACCCTTCCTAAGATGAATTCTCCTCCACTGCCCCAGGCATTGCCAAGGAGCAAGTAAAAGATAAACAAGAAAATCTTTTTCATCTAAAATCACCTCCTCCTAGTCTTTCAATCTCATGCCTTGCCCAAAAATTTTTTGGTTCAAGGCTTAATGCTTTTTCAAATGCCTCTTTCGCCTCATTTTTCCTTCCCATTTTAAGGTAGGCTTGTCCTTGCCAAACATAGCTCCAATGATAGCCAGGAAGGATATCAGATACTTTTTTGAAACATTCAATCGCCTTCTTTTTACTACCGCCAAATACCCTTGGGGTAAATAAATAACTCCTCCCTTGGGCAAGATATACCTCAGGATTATTTGGGTCTAATTCAAGGGCTTTCTTTATAAGCTTGCTTGCCCTTGGTCCATAGATAGGACCATAGATCATGGGCGGCTTGAACCCAATTAGCCTTCCATATATATCTGCTGCAATTCGATATGAATCAGAGAAATTACTTTCTAGTTTTATCGCCATCTTTGCATCGTCCAAAGCTTTTTCCAAATACTCTTTTGCCTTTTCATCATCCACCTTCACATTTTCAAACAGATTCACAAAAGAAAAATGGATCCTTGATAAAAGATATAGCCAGAGAAAATTATCCGGCTCTTTTGACGAATAATCTTTGAGTATGGCTTCTATATCAACCATTTTTTCTTCATCTAATGTTACTTCTATCTCTTCTATTTTTTTGCTTAGCTCTATCATATATGGCTCTTTAATCCTACCTTTTAGTACTAAATCACTAAATGTCTCTCCTAAGGCAAGACTTGCCATAAAACAAAAAAGAAAACATAACCTAATCATTTCTCTTCCATCTCCTTCTTTGCTCTCATCTCTGCTAAGATCTCTCTATTCTTTATGTCTCTTTTTATCCAACGGATGCTATAGAGATAATGTGGAATTATCCCCATAATTCCCCATATTATAATCGGCCAGAAGAACCAAATAATATCCCGGGCATATAAGAGATTTATGAGGGTAAATATAGTATTAAAGCATATGTAAGCACAAAGGTGATGCAGAAATCCCCTTTTTTCCTCCTCTTTTGTTATTTCTCTATAAATCCTCTTATAATCCTCTAATGATATGTTTTCCATACTATCTACCTCCTTATTATGCCTCCAAAACATCTTATATTAAATGGCATCAAACAATACCTTAAAGATAAGGCTTTAATTATCTTAAGTAAAACCTCTTTCACCTGCGTCATTTCTATCTTTAAAATGACAGATTCTGTAAAGTAAGAAGGGGCTCTTACTTCGTTTTCTTTTAAAAGACTAGTCAGTTTTTCCTCAAAATTCATCTTTAAGTCTCTTCTTTAAAACCTCCTTTGCCCTATGTAAATATGTTTTTACTGTCCCTTCTGGAATATTCATACTATAAGAAATTTCATTATAAGATAAGTCTTCCTTATATCTTAAAATAACTATCGTCCTATACAAAGGAGGAAATTCCTTCATTGCCTCATCAATAGAAAGCCCTGTTTCTATATTTAGGAATTGGTCCTTTCCTTTCACCATCCAATCCTCTAACGCTACCTCCTTTTTTCTCTTTCTTATGAAATCTATACATAGATTATTCACAATCCTAAATAACCATGCCCTAAAATTTGTCCCCAATTTATATCTTTTTAGATTTTTATATACCCTAAGAAACACCTCTTGGGATATGTCACAAGCCTCATGATAATCATAAAAATAATGATATGCTATGTTGAACACCTTGTCCTTATACCTCTCAATAATCTTTCCAAATTCATCTTTGTTTTTTCTTGCGTCCTCAACAAGACAATCGTCGCTCTTTTCCATTCATCTCATCTAATATAACGAAATAAGATAATAAAATGTTTCAAATTTTTTATTGGCGAGAGAGTCAAGACTTATCCCTTCCTTCAGAAACCAAAATAACCTCTTATTAGGAATAATTTTCATTTCAATATCTTATTCTATAATAGAAAAACGACCAGATGCAACCAAAGATCTATTTTTTCTCTAGCTCTTCTACACTGACAAAGCCACAAACTCTTCCCTTTACCTGTTCTTTCTTGACTAAGACTTTCTTTTCCTGATAAAAAACGAGAAAAAGATCATCTTTCTTTTCTTCTATCTTTCCAATATACTCTTTACATCCCCCAATAATCCATGAATGGATAGGGGTATTTTCGCCAATGACAGATATGCAGATACAGATTGGCTTTTTGTTTATGTCTTTTTCTTGGACAAAAACAATCATATTGCCTGGTTTTGGCTCTCTGAATAGATAACTTACTTTATCTTTCGTGAAAAATATACCATCTTCATATTCCTTAGCTACACTGAATACGCTGGAAGGGTATGATTGAAAGAGGAATGTCTCGTTGAAAGAGACAAATATACTTTCGAAGATACTTCCGATGACAAAGAAGATGACCAGAATAACAAGAACCCTCTTTAATGTAAATTTATAGACAATTCTAATTGCAATGATAAGAAGTATTATACTCCAGATAAACATCGCAATAGAAACAAAGATTACAAAAGCAATGCCTACAATTGTATAAATTGTAAGTTTTTCAAAATCAGGGTCAAGAAGGTAAAGAATAGGAAAAGCAAGTAAAGAAAAAAGATAAGGGATGCAGGTATATCCCCAAACAGACAAAAGATTTCTATAGCTTCCGTTAAGGCTGTATCGTTTACTTATAAGATGGATTATTCCTGTCCATAAAAAAAATCCAAGCGGCAAACCAATAAAAGATGGAATTTTAGTGATAATCTCTACCTTTTCTGTCTTTTCCAAAGGAAAATGAAGGATTATCCCAAGCGCCTCTATTATAATGTATAAGACAAATGATGGAAGTATAAGTCCTCTATCTTTTATTTCATAAAATGCCTCAGTGGGCTTAAAAATTATATTCTTAATATCTCTTAACATCTTCTTTAATCACCTCACCAAACATATAGTCATAAAAAGTAACTACTCAGTCTTATCATAACCTACGTAGAAAGAGATGCTAGAATG
>DNCM01000058.1 GCA_003498085.1 bacterium | reverse complement strand
CTTGTGATAATCCCTGTTTAACGAAAGAGGATTAGAAATAAGATATTATCCCCTTTTGTTTTTTATTTTGGCATACTACAATCTATCTTGTCAAATTTTTCCACCCTCAATCCGCAATCGGCAATCCACAATTCTTTTCACTCCCCAATATGATAATCTATCCCACCTACGAGGTGAAGCAGGTTCTCTGCTAACCCCACATTTGGCTGACAGCTTGTTATCTGGACAAGCGAAACGAATTAAAAAGCCAAAAATTCGTTATGTGGACAACTTGAGAGAGATGCGGCAAATATTCCTCGGGTATTCTTTTGATTTCGCGAGCCAATTGTTCTTCATAGACGAAAAATTTAGCAAACATAATCACCTTTCCTTGACTTGTAGAGCATTTCACTCAACAGGATGAGGGAGTGCCTCAAAGTGGTTCGAGCTACGCATCATTTTGGTTATCGTTCCTAGCACAAACGGAACTGTTAGGTTTTAGATTTTATCCATTTGGGCTGTGTTAGGAGCGATTAGAAAATATTTCTACTACTTCACTATTTTCCAAAACGAGAAATATTCTCGTAAATGTGTGCACAACATTAAGGTTACCCATGGCTATTTGAAAATTATTGCTATCCAGAAGGGGATGGGTGTTGAGTATGCCCAGCCATTTTTCTCTTTTCCCTTGTGGGTCATTGATAGTTGCTGTTTTAGCCTCTTTTGACTTAATTATTTTATTTAGAATTGATTGTGCTTCTGATTGGATATCAGTAACAGGTTCTTTGTTACCTATAAAACCAATTATTTTTTTGCGCCATTTCTGACCATGAGTTAGCCTTTTGATTTTTACAGCTTCACCTGATACATCAAAGCATTTCCAATTACCAACCTCAGTCTTTCCCTCGATTATTTGCCCAATAAGGTTACTAAGCGATTTCTCGAAGTTTCTAGGGTTAGCCACTGGACCTTTTAAATCCAGCAATAAAGACTCTCCATCTGGTATTCTTGTTTTAAATTGATCATTAATTTGACTACAAAGTCTTGCAAGAGATGTATCAACGGTTTTTCTATCAGAGGGTGGTTCAGCTCTTGTAATTTCAAGCGCAATCTTTTTCGAATCGATCTGAATATAATAGTCGGGAGGATTTTCCCCTTCTGTGATTGTGAAATCAGAAGATTCTTTCCTCAGATATGCTTCAATTGCGTTTTTAGCGTATTCTTCGTCGAATCTCAATTTGGTATCTTCTAATTGCTCCTATAACAGGATGCGGATGAGCGAAATACCCCACAGGGACATTTTGGCTATCTTGATAGACGACAACGTCATCCATACCACCCTTATCCCCAACCCACCCTACACCACTCATCACCAGGGGTGATCTTTACCTTACCCGTATCAGCATCTATGGCAAAAAGTATTGGACCATACCTTCCAATCTTAGGGCAGTCTTTAATCTTACTGCAAGGGACAGGATTTCTTTGGTCTTCGTTTCTCTCTGTGCAGAAGATATTGCTATTACACTTCTTAAGAAGGGATAGGGTCTCTTTGTCAGGAAGTCCGTGTTTTTGACCAACAGATATAACGCTGTAGCTTGGTTTAACAAATCTCAGGCCCTCCTCAGTGATCCCATTTCGGCTACCGTGGTGAGGTACCTTTAAGACCTTACTCTCGAGTTTTTTGTTTATCTCCTCGTCTCGGACCATCCTTCCCCAGCTCTCCTCTTCCGCATCACCAGTGAACAAGAATTGCCACGACTTAAACTCATCAAATACACCTTTGGGGGTCAAGCGAAAGACAATGCTTTGGTTATTTGCATTTTGATGTGCCTTTGTAGCCATAGCCTCAAAATCCTTCTCCACAGTCATCTCAAAATCCTCAATAGTCAAAATTTCGTCCGTGGTGGGACCTGAGGGTATTGCAAATGCCATAGCCTTTATCTCATTTGAAGGAATTTGTCGATAGGGACCAAGCAGTTCTAATTGGACGTTCTCAAAAATATCAAGTGGTGGAGGAGCCTCTAAAGATGGGAAATAGATGTTAGCTTCATCGACAATAAGCCTCTTAACCTTCTCATAAAGTCTCTCGTTTTGGGCTACAGATTGGATGATATACTTAGTGGTTGTATACTTTCCAGGTTTCTCAAGGAGAGATTCATAATCATTGACATAAAAACTTTTACCCTCTTCTGGGCGAGGTCCCCAATAATAACGAATGCGGAGATTCTTCTCTTTAATAATATCATCCAAGAAATAGTTCAACCCCTGGATATGATCCTGGTCGATGTGGGTAGCCACCAGTAGGTCAATTGCCTTAATCTCTTCTTTTTCTAAGAACTCTACGATACGTTCTTTGTTTTTCTTGCTTTCCCCACCGTCAACGATAATGCAAGCCTTTCTACCCTTTTCTGAGAATGTAATGACCGAGGAGTCTCCGTGGCCGATATCCAAAAAGATAATCTTAATTTCTTTCTTCATACCGACTGTATCATCCTAAAAATGTCAATCAAGCCAGCCCCCTGGAAGTACCTATCTCGTTTTAGGTCAATACAGGTATCCATCAGGATTCTCTTAACATCCAAAGGATGCCCAATAAACTCCTTCTTAGCTGAAAGAAATAGCGCTATAGCACCTGAGACATGTGGGGTTGCCATGCTTGTCCCACTTAATTCGGCATACCCATTATTTAAATAGGTGGAACTTATCTTCTCGCCAGGGGCAACCACATCAGGCTTAAAGCGGCCATCACCCGTAGGTCCTTTTGATGAGAAGAAAGAGATGCCGTATTGATGGGGGTGAGTTTTGTGGGTAGAGCCCACGGTAATAACATGCTCAGCATTCCCAGGGTCTGAGATACCCAAATCCATAAATGTTGGGAAGTATTCCAATTTTTTGTTTGAGGTGATAGTAGCTAGTATTTTATGGCCATCATTACTTGCCGCAACACAGACAACAACCCCTGACAAAACCAATCGGTTGGCCTCTTGGCACTCTGGAGAAAAGCCACACCCATAACTTCCCACAGGAACAGAGCCACCAAGGGAGAGATTCGCTCCATGGATAACCATTTGAGGACTACCAAAATTTATCTCCCTTATCTTGTGCATCGCCTTAATAACCGAGAATGATGTTCCACCATCAACCCCCAAGACTTTAAAGTCATAAAGTTTGACCTCTGGGGCTATACCAGCAATAATCCCAGCCACATGTGTCCCATGTCCAACCTTATCCCCAGCCCCCTCACCAGAGAAGTCATATTGATTCTCATCCACTCTATCCTTCAAATCTTTATGGCTCCTATCTATCCCTGTATCAATGACCGCCCAACAAATTCCCGCTCCACTCACCCCAAAGACTTTCCAGGCCGGCTCTGCCTTAATAGTCTTAATAGACTCTTTCAGCATAGCACTCATCTTCTTATCGAGCCAGATCTTATCTATCAACTCAGTCATCTTCTCCAGTCTCTTCAGCTCTTTTATCTTCATGTTAGCAGAGATATAATAATCAGTATGGTCTATTATATCCCTAATTCCTTTCTTTTTAAGCTCTTGCAAGACCTCTTCCATCAACTTCCCTTCCTGAATGGAGATAATAACCTTAATAGGCTCTTTGCCCTGATCCATTTGTCTTCTAACTTCAGGAAGAATTGGACCTCGACTCAACTCAAACATTCTATTCACCTCCTTCCTATTCCTTCACTACCCCATCCCTGAGACCTCAAGATAAGCCTTATTCTTTACTCTCTAACCTACTTTGCCACAGGCAAAGAAGCCTGCCCAATAATAGGGGTGGGAATAGTCTTTATATTTATATTTATCCCTTAGCCATACTTGTGCATCCTTTAATGCCTTTGCTATGCTTAAGCCATTTTTATAAAGATTTTCGTAGAACTTCTCCATCAATAAAGCTGTAGATTCATCATTCACTGTCCAGAGACTTCCTATAACTACAGGGCTTCCTGCATAAAGAAAGCCACTGGGAAGACCTACATATTCATCACTTTCGCTTAATTCACTCATCCCTGTCTCGCAAGCACTCAATACAACCATTGATGTATTTGGCAACTTAAGTTCCTTAAAGATATCTCTTAATATTAAATGCCCATTGGCTAATATCAAAGATGACTCAAGTGGAGCCCAAGGATTAAACTCACCGTGGCAACTGAAATGGATAACTCCATATTTAGGTGCCTCTTTAAGAATGGCTTCTCGTGTTGCCACACTATGTCTTAGTACATCTTGCTTCTTGAAATGGCTTTTAACTTGGTCTATTTCATAGTCGGAAAATTTTAGACTCATATCAGGGTTATTTATTCCAAGAAAGGAGTTATTATCTCTCTTATTTCTTTGTTGGCATAGTGATAGAACATAGGAACTCGGGGCATAGCTGATACTGTATTTATCAATCAGATACTCCCTTTTCCCATCCCTCTCAATGAATGAGGCATGTAATGGTAGAAGGTGTAGAGCACGATGAGGAACAATTATGATATGCTCAATGCCAGATTCTGTTAATAGCTCATTTATCCTTGAAAATAGATTTTCATAGAGGGCTTTTAGTGTATCTTTCATAGTAGTGCGCCAATTTTCTATTGCCTTAAGACAGGCAGATAGAGCAGTTTCATTGCGATTATCTTTATAATCCTTATATTTGGACAGATACTCATAATATTTAGAGAGCCAGTTATTTGTCAAATCTCTTAGGTCAGACTCCTTAAAATCCACAAGTTCAATTGTAGTCTCAGAGAGACTCTTTCCTTCTATGAGTATGAATACTATAGTTTCTTTTTCAGTAACAAAGAACTCAACTATGGCAGTTTTTGGGGAGATAATTGGTTTAATCTTGTCTTTGGGCAAAAGCACATCCTCCTTTAACAATTCAGCCAGGTTTTGTGCCTTCGACCTTTCTGCATATTCCCATGCCTTCTCATACTTTCTCTCTTTTCTTGAGACTATGTTCAATATGATTTTATCATAGGCTGAAATCCCTTGACGGGGAAGCAACCCCTCCATTTTATATTCTCTCTTGGTAATAAGTCTTCTCATATTCTCCAAAAGCCCAATTGATTTTTCATAATATTCATAAGCCTTATCAAGGTCTTTGTAGAACTCGGTATAAACATTTCCAATTTCAAGATAAGCCAGCCTTTCTCCATCCACATCCCCAATCTCCTTGGCAATCTCAAGTGCATCATTATAATAACCAATTGCCTTCTGGTATTGACCCAGGGAATGATAGGCATTACCTAGGTTGCCAAGCCGATTACCTTCACCCTGTCTATCCCCAATCTCTTTGGCAATATTGAGCGCCTCTTCATAATCACCTATTACCTTCTGATAATCTCCTAATGAATTATAGACCACACCCAATCCACCAAGCACTGCCCCAATTGCTTCTTTGTCATCAAATTCTTTAAATATTGTCAAAGAATCCTGATAAAGCTTGATTGCCTCATTATATCTAGAGAGCATTAAAGATAGACTGGCTAAGGTAAATGCGGCGTAAGCCTCAAGAGATTTGTCTTTTACCTTTTTTGCCTCTTTATAGGCAAGGTTGGTCATCACATAAGCCTCTTTGGGGGATTGCTTGGTCATCTCCT
>DNCM01000170.1 GCA_003498085.1 bacterium | reverse complement strand
AATGGAATGTTAAAATTATCAAAGAGGCTATCCTTGAGTTAAAAGAGTTACAGAAATGGAGAAAGGAATATTTATTTTAGGAATAATTCTTATAACTCCCTTTGCCCTTATCTTACTTTTTTGGATATTTATGGCTTGGCTATGGGCAGTGATACAAATTCTGGATGCTCTCATTTATTTAGAGGAATCACTGATAGACTTTCTCCAAGAAAAAATAGAAGAAAGACAACAAAAGGAACGAATAAAAAATAAACCTACGGTTGAAGAAATATTAACCCTATCGGAGAACGATATCATAGAAGTAGATTACTATTATTCAGTCACTATTAGCGATTGGGCAAAGAAACCTTGGAAAAAGAAATGTCCAAAGGAAGAGGCGGATGGAATTTTAACAAAAGAAAATCATGAATATATTCCTTTTGACGATATAACTAAAATTTTAAAAAGGGGAGTGAAGAAATGATCAAAAGAATTGGCGAATCAGTGAACGCAATGGAGAATTTCTTCGATAGGGATGACCTATTGGACTATCTTTCCAACCTTTCTTTTAAGCATAAGAAAGGATGGGGAAGAGATTTTATCCTTTCAATAAACGGAGAGGATAAAGAAGCTTTCGTCTACATATATCGCTTTGGACGATATGCTGGGTTTAGGGGGGTATTCGTGGCTACGAAAGATTACAAATATTGGGGAACTTCTTTACAAAACATTTGGGAATTCCCCAAGATTTTTGAGGCAACTGGGGGAGCAGGATATTCCTTGAGAGAATTTGTCAAAGAAAACAAGGAATGCTGCGAAAAGCTCTACTTTCTTGACGAATTCGAAGAGTTGGGCTTTCATTGGGACGAGAGAAACCAGAATTTTGTAAGTGAAAAAATGGGATATTTTTCTACTGACACCCTCTGGGCATTTTGTCCGTCTCATTTGGACGAGCAATTTCATGAGCAATTTTCGGCTTTATTAGAAGGAGCTGAAGGCGGAGAAGGCTCATATGGATTTGTTAGAAAAATGGAGGATATTCCACTGATCGTCCAAAGCAAAAGCAATATTTTCTTTAAGTTTTCAGATAATACTTATAAAGTCCTCCCTACGTGGAGATTTTACAAATACCTCCCTTTTTGGTTGCTGTATACTCAACATCAAGGGGATTGTTGTGTGACCTCTGTTGATATTGACAGGACAAAAGAGGAAGGAAAAGAAAATTACGAGGTGTATGCCTCGACAAACCTGAAAGATTATATAACGATAATCTTTGAAAAAGAAGAAACAAAGATAAGCCAAGCAGTAAATTTGGGTAACCACTCTGTTCGATTGAAGGAAGAAGGAGAATTATATTACAAAACCTTTGACGAACATCCATTTGTTCTCGTCAGAGGAAAATTCGAAATTACCCATCCAGAACATCCTTCCCTTGAAGGAGAAGGAGATTACCTAATTTACCTTCTTCCTGACAAAAGGAAGAGGAGGGAAGATTAATGCCAGAGCAAATTAAATTATTTTTTGATTGTATTACAATCCAATTGAAAACGTATAATGTTGCTAGATAACTATGAACAAATCTCTCGCAGTTGACGACTTTTGGATTAACGAATTCCTTATGAAAAACGAACATCATTTGTGGAAGTTAAAAGGTTGTTTAGACCCTTTGTGTGAAAAGCTATGTAAATTATTAGAAACTGAAGAATTCCCAGTAACTTATTCCCAGGATTGGTTAGATTTGAAAAGTATGACACGTCCAAAATATCCAAAGCAAACTATCGCCAAGTTTATTTATAAAATACTTGGACACTTCAAGGATGTTTCGGGAATAGAAATGAGAAAAAAAATGATAAGAAAATATCCTTACGGAGTTATTATGAGAATAGCTCTGACAAATGAAGACAAAAAAGTTCAAGAGAAAATAATAGATTTTATTGCAGGAAACCCGTTCTATATGATAAGAGCAATTAAAGAGGACTGTTTTAGTCCAACTTATCAAGAACCACGAAGATATAAAATAAAAGATGCTTTTTACTGGAAGAACAAAAGATTTGGTGTATTTATTTTGGACAATGCTCCCTGGGAAACTGTAATTGCTTTTCCATCTGAAAATGAAGTCTTAAATCTTCCTCTTGACCAGTGGACAAGAGAAGACTACATCTATGGAATTGAAGATTTCTTTTGGAAAGGCTGGTTTAATACTTTCGGTCTATTTAATCCTGGTAATTTAGGATTTAGAATGATAGATGATACAGGATTGGAAGAAATATTGAAAAAAGTGCTTAAAATTTTGGAGAAGGAGAGTTAAAAAAGAAAAAATGAAAATATTAAAATATGAAGAAAGTGATAAAAGGAGTAAAAATGGTTTGGATTGATTTATCTTTATTTGACCCTTTCACCTCCATTGTTTTATCAGGAGTATGGATAATTCTTTTAGGGACAGTTTTCATAGTCCCTTTTATACTTTTTTTTCTTTATATAAATGGAAAAAAGAAAAAATGAAAATATCTTTATTGATAATATTGTTGACAATTTACTTTATTCCGTTGATTATACTATTAGTTTTCTATCTTTTTGTTCTGATGTTAA
>DNCM01000134.1 GCA_003498085.1 bacterium | reverse complement strand
AAATTGTGTTTTTGTGATTAAAACATCTGTCTTTGTTGCTGGTGTTGCCCCTAGATATGTAAATGCTAGTGTGTATGTTCCAACAGGGATGTCTGTAAAGATAAAGTAAGAATCTTGGTTTGTTGTCTTTGTTTCCCCTGTTTCTATAAGCCTTACCAAGATTCCAGATTGCTTTTGGCTTTCTGTTCCCCTGTCAATAAGACAGGTTCCAGAGATATTGCCAAATCTTCTTAATGAGTATGCAGTAAATATTATTGGTGAGCCAGAAAGGTTTGCATTTCTTGCCTCTATGGTATATGAGCCAGGTGGTTCTGTGCCTAAAGTAAGATAACTTGATGCAGTTCCATTTGTGTTTGTCTTTGTTGTGGTTGTTGATAACACATAACCCGTTGCACCAATGGGATTGCCTGTAATAACAAAGTCTATTAGAACATCAGGGCAAGGGTTGTTATAGCTATCCTCTACTTTGACAACAAAGGGATATTCCAAAGTCTCTGTGCAGTTTGCTGTTTGATTATTGCCTGAAATATAAAGCAAGGTTGTTGGTGTGCCTGGGGTTATAATTACACTTGTTGCTCCAATTAAGCCTAAAAATTCCCCTGTTATCGTCCAGGTTCCAATATATTTTGCAAGGAATGAGTTTGTTGTCCAGGAACCTCCACCTTGACTTGTAAATGTTGTTGAGCCTGTAACATTTACTGTTTCTTGTCCACAGATTGCCTCTGCAATATAGTCTTGGACATCTCCTGCCCTTATTGTTTTGTTTTCTGGATAGACCCTTATTGACTCTGCAACATAAATTAAGCCTTCGTCTTTGTTAAATGGAATTGATTGGCTCATTGTATTTGCAAGGATAGTATTATTTCCAAATTTAAGGCTTGATGTTCCCTGTTCTTTTCCTTTGAATGTAGCAGAGAACAAAATACCACTTCCGGACGCAGAGTCTGTTAGTAATCCAGCAAGGTAATAAATACATCCAGATGTATTTGTGTTATAAGTATTCATGGAAGAGGGAGGAAATGGACCAGATGTAATATTTTTAACCTCCAATGTATTTGGGTCAAACAAAAGATAAACCTGTGCTGCCGCAAGGTCTCTAATATCATCAATTCTAACATCAACATTAAATTCTTGTCCCCTGGCAATAACATTGCTAGATGGAATAATCCTTAAAAATGTTGGGGGAAGAAGATAAAATGTGGTTGTTGCAAGGTTGCCTTCTGTATCGGTTGCAGTAATAACCTTTGTGCCAGGGAGTTGGATTGAGACAATAAATGTGGTTGAGAATGTTCCATTTATACTTGATTGGGTTGTGGTGATGGTTAGATGGGTGCAGAAGGAAATTGAAATTGTTTTATTCGATTCGAAAGCTATCCCTTCAACTGTTATTGTTGTGTCAATTAAACCTGATGTTGGAACAACTGAAATATTTGGTCCAGTGAATGTTCCTGTAAGATAAAGCCTATAGTCAACCCAATCACTTACTTTATCCCCTTGACCTGATGGATTTGAAGTTCCATGATATGGACCAGAATTTGCACCCCAATAGTTTAAGGTAGCAGAGATTGTGCCAGAACTTCCATCATGATAGACACCAAAGCCTTTTGTTAAATCACCATTTTTGTTTCCAAAGAGGTTGTTGTAATGAATGGTTGAAGTAGAATTGAAAGAAGAATATACTCCATATCCCAAGCCAGGAACACTAGGTCCCTGATACCAATAACCACCTCCTCCTGCCTGACCACCCCTATTTTGTGAAATAGTGTTTCTTGAAATTGTGTTATTTATTGATGCTGTAAGGTATATCCCACATCCTATGCCACCTGCACCACCTGAAACATGCTGACTACCCCTTCCTCCCTGACCACCTGTGTTTTGTGATATTGTGTTTCCTGATATAGTATTATTTATTGATGACAAAAGGTATATTCCGCAACCTATGGCACCTCCACCGCCAGAACCAAAAACATCTGCTGATCCTCCTTGACCACCTGTGTCTTGTGACTTGTGATATTGTATTTTCTATAATGGTATTTCCGGTGGAGGATAAAAGATATATCCCACAGCCTATATCACCCGGTGGACCAGGATAACCAGAAAAAGCTCCATCATTTCCTTTATTGTCATGAATAAAATTATTTGTAATCACAATCCCGGATGCATTCTCAAGATAAATTGCCTGCTTGGCATATCCAATATCACAATAACTAATCTTGCTTCCATTTGCTCCACTATTAGAAAGCTTAATTTCCTTCCAATGTCCAGGCATATGGGTTACTTGATCTGATGTGAATGTAATTTTGTTCTTGTAGGATTGCCAACAGTATTCAATGTGCCATAGCAGATTAAGGCTGTCTCAGTTGCAAATCTTATAGTAACCCCTGGCTCAATGGTTAAAATTACCCCATTTGCTACATATACAGTATCTGTTGCAATATAAGGACTATTTGTTAAGTCCATATTGTATTGCTGGTTATCGTCCCAGAAACATAAGTTTCAGTCCAAATTGGCTTAAAAGCCAAAATCAAAATTGCTTTCTTTTTTTTTGTCAAGTATAATTTTTTTAATGAAGAAAGTTGTAAAAATAAACAAGGACAAAGAAACAAAAGGAGTATTCAAACTAGCTTT
The DNA here is from genome assembly GCA_003498085.1 of bacterium. GTDB lineage: Bacteria > UBA9089 > UBA9088 > UBA9088 > UBA9088 > UBA9088. The sequence goes on along the minus strand of DNCM01000134.1, from coordinate 3,542 downwards.
CTTAAAGATTTACAATGTGATAAAACCTTTGATAAAAAAGGAGTTTTATAAAAGATGGTTATTTTATATTATCTTTATTCTTGCATGTCCAAGTATCATCTTTACGATAAAAGGAAACCTTTCCTATCCCGATGGTCTTGGATATTTTATTTATACAAAATCATTAGTAATGGATAAGGATATATTCTTTAAGAATGAAGTAAAGGACTTCCAAATTGACCCTGAAAGGAATGTGTATTTTCATTTTACACAAAATGGATATATAAGCAGCCCATTTGCAATTGGGACATCTATCCTCTGGATGCCTTTCTTTATTTTAGCCCATCTTTTAACCTTACTTTGCAACTTTTTTCTTACCAATATAAAATTGCCATCCTTAGGTATCTCATACCTCTATACCCTTTCTGTTTCATTAGGAGGTTGTTTTTACGGTATTCTTGCTTTATTTTTATCTTTAAAGATTGCCTTAAGACTTTTTTCCTCTAAAGATTCCTTTTTGGCTCTACTTAGTATTTGGTTTGCCTCACCATTTGTTTACTGCTTTTTTTATATGGCTAACTATTCCCATCTACCAGATAGCTTTGTAATTGCCTTATTTCTTTTAAAATGGATTGAGTCTCGTGAGAAAAATGGTTTTCTTTGGTGGTTTGTTTATGGCTTAATTTTTGGATTGGCTGTTTTGGTAAGATGGCAAAATTTGTTGTTTGGTATTCTTATTTTAATTCCTCTAAGGATTCATAAGATTTTTATTCAACATCTTCTTTTTGCCCTTGGCTCATTTTTTGCCTTTCTTCCCCAATTGGTTGCCTGGAAGATAATCTATGGAAAGTTTATCCTTATCCCTCAAGGAGAGGGATATATGAGATGGACACATCCAGAGATTCTAAAATCCCTCTTTTCTTCCTGGCATGGCCTTTATTCCTGGACACCCATTCTTATTTTCTCTACCCTTGGGCTCTTTCTATTCTATAAAAGGGATAAAATAATATCTATTGGATTTCTTTTTTGCTTTCTCCTTCAAATCTATGTGAACAGTTGTGTTTCAGACTGGTGGGCAGGGGTATCTTTTGGAGCAAGAAGGATGACCAGCTTTACTTTTGTTTTTGTTATAGGGCTTGCTTGTTTTCTATCCTTCTTTAAAATAAGGCTTAAATATCTTCTTGTTGCTTTATGCTTCCTCTGGTCATTTACCTTAATTATCTCTATGCTAAATTCTCCCGACTATCTTGGTGAATACCATTCTTATCCTGAACTTATAAAAATTCAGATTGCCTCTATTTTAAATATTAAAGAATCAGCGCAGGCCCTTATATCTTTTAGTCCTTTAGCCAAGTTTAAAGAATACTACCAGATTGACCAAACACTCTTGTTTGCAGTTAAGATAATATATTATTGCCTTTTTGTAATTCTTTTTTTGCTTTTAAGGATAAGCTATGGAGTAATTATGAAAAACAAGTAAAATTGGGGAAGCCTACGTTTTCCAATAGGCATTTTTCTTTATTGCAATTCATCAAGCATCTGTTTGGCATAAATATCATTTGGATTAATTTGTAAGATATATCTACACTCTTGTTGGGCATCCCTAAATCTTCTTTGATTAAAATAGGCTGACGATAAATTCTTTCGTACTTGAAGGTTATTTGGTTCTATTTCTAATATCTTTCTAAACATAGATATTGCTTTGGAATATCTTGCTTTTATTGAATAAAGACTTCCTAAGTTATCAAGCAAGAGTAAATCATTTGGATTTAGAGTCAATGCTTTTTCAAACTTAACAATAGCTTCATCATACATTCCCTTTTTGTAATAGTCAAGTCCAAGATTACGATAAGTAGCCGAAAGATTTTGAAAGGCATCTTTGAGATTATCACGAAATTTTTCAGAGTTAGGGCATATCTTGAGAGCTTTTTTAAATTCAACTATAGCTTTGTTATACAAGCCCAAACTAGAATAAAAACTTCCATAATTACTATATACAATGGCATAACTTTCTATACATGCCTTTACTCTTGGATCTTCCTTAAAGATTGCCTTATCATACAGGCCTCTAATCTTGAAATCTGGCTGAGTTTTACTGATTTTTTTAACCAATTTATTCAACTCCTCCTTAAAAACAATTCTATAACACCTTCCTTCTGGGATTAAAGAATAAGTATTCTTAATTTCTGGATTGGAGTAAAGATAGATTGGTCTTACACCAATGTTATTGTTTACAATATTACTTAAGGACTGACCTTCTCTTTTGTCTTTCCAGTCCAGTTGAGTAGCCATATCATTATGCCAATTGACAACAATAGATATATCTTTTCTTATATTCTCAACTATTTGAAGATACCAAAGCTGAAATAGGGGGTCATCACCCTTCACCAAAAAGATTCCTTTTTCTTTTAAGGGTTTTATTATGTTCATTCCATAATCATAGGAGAAATAATGCCTACTTCGGTTATTTTGAAGATAATGAAATTTGAAAAGGATAAGTGGAAGAAGTAGAAAAACAGATAGAAAATAAGTAGCGGAAGGTAAGTTTTGAAAAACCCTACTTATATTTGAAACTCCATACCCAAAAGAGATAGCAAAAATAATAAAGGAAGGAATATAATAGTCTTTAATATTTGGAATTGTATAGCGAATAGAAAAAAGGATGTTAATCAAAACAATCAATACTAAAAAGAAAAAAATTGTTTTTCTCCTTAAGAAAAAGATAATCCCAATAGCTCCTATCCAAACAAGGTACATAGTGAACTGATCTGGAAAGAATAGAAGATGCGCCTTCAGGTTATTGAACATAATTTTCAATGATGAGGTAAAATAAATATCCTTATATGCAGAAACTCCAATATGCTCAATAAATCTGTCCAAAGTCTTTGGATCCCCCCAATTCATCACAGGCTCCTGGCTTGCCCTTAAAGGAAGATATAGCCACAAAGTAAGAGACAAGATAAATAAAAAAATGCAAAATGCAAAATGCCGTCCTTTTACTGGCGCTAGCCAGAAAATGCAAAATTGTGGTAAGAATTTATTAAAATGAATAATTTTTGATTTTTGATTTGTCATTTTGATTTTTGACTTTTGACTTTTGATTTTTAGTAGTGTAGCCAGAATAAAGAAAATACTTGCAGGGACAAGATAAATTGTCTGGAAGTGATGGCAAAATGAAAGACCCAAGATGAAAGAGAAAAGATAAAGCAACCTTTGAGACCTTGTTTCTTGCCATTTGAGGAGGATGAAAATAATTATTGTGGCAAACAGGGCATTCAGGGTATATTTCTCTGCAATTACTGCTTGCTCCCAGAATGTTAGGGAAAATGCAAGAATTAAAGAGGCAACAATACTTGGGATTATTTTGCTGGTTAGCTTTAGGGTAATAAAATAAACCATCATCACAGCAAGGGAGGCAAATAAGGCTGATTCCATATTCATCCTAAAGGCTATATTTCCTATTGGAATTAGGGTTGTCCAAACTTTACCAAATAAAGTGTATAAAGGATACCCAGGAGGATGGGCAATGCCTAATGTCCAAGCACAGGTTATAAGCTCCCCTG
>DNCM01000187.1 GCA_003498085.1 bacterium | reverse complement strand
ATGGTCTCTGGAATGGATGCGGGTGTTGTAAAGGAACTTTCCTTTAAAAAAGTATTTTTAAAATATTGAGAAAAGATAGTTAAAAGATTGGCAAAATGGATAAAGAAACCAGATTAGAGGCTCAACTAAAAAAAGGAGAATTATGGGGAGATTATGAAAAGGTGAAAAACGCAGCCAAAAAGCTTTTAATGTGGGAAAACCCATCTGCTCGCTACAGGTCTAAAAATGAACTAGAACGTTATTACACAGACCATGGGCCAGAACATAGCGAGCGTGTCATAGAGTACCTTAATGGGTTAACCGAAGGAACAGACCTTGAAGATAAAGAGGTATTTTTTCTTATTTGTGGAGCATGGTTACACGATATTGGGATGTTTGTTGGAATGAAGAAGGGTGAATCCTACGACGACACAAGAAAATTTCATCATTTAAGAAGTGCCGAATATGTAGAAAAATTAACCAAGATAGAGGAGATTAAAACTATTGAAGGAGGAGAAAAGCTTATTAATGAACGAATTCTTCCCCTTCCTTTTAATGTTGGTAATGAACTTATCAATATAAAAGATCTCTGTATAGCCCATAGAGACGACGAGCATTTTAAAAACCTTCCAAAAGAACCTAGGGTGATGGCTGGAGGAATAAGTATCCGTGTCCGCCTTCTTTCGGCCCTCCTTAGGATAGCGGATGAGTGCGATATAGACAAAAGACGCTCTCCTTTTTTGATCTACCATCTTTATAAAGATTTGATTCCCTTTACTGAATATGAATTTTGGGAAAAAAACCATTGTATAGAGAGTGTGGTTCCAGATCCCAGTTCTAGAAGGATTGGAATATATGTTCATTTAGGAGAAACCCAAGAGGAGAAATGGGAAAGAGAGTCTATTGTCAAAGAGATAAAAGAAAAGTTAGAAAGAGGGTTAGAAATTGTCGATAATGATTTTAAAGAACATAAGATTACCGTTGTGGGTGTTGGTGTTAAAGACTACAAAAAACCCGATGAAATCTTGGAAATTAAAACAAAACCACCTAAAGAATTTTTCAATTTTGAAAGTATAAGAACAGAGATAGAACCAGTTAAGGAGAGGAAAAATATGATGACATCTGAGGAAAAAATAGGTTACATCCAAAGATTCTATGATGGTAATATGCCTACATGGTTGGAAATTGTGCTAAATCTGGATGGGAATCGTCTTCAACTACAGAGTATCCTTAAGTATGCAGAAAAATTTGGCAAGGAGGCAAAGGAAAACCGCACTGCATCTTTTATAATCATAACAGGAGAGGCAGGGACTGGAAAGACAACATTGTTGTTTAGAAGCGTATATGAGTTGTATAATAAATATAAGAAAGAATTTGAATTTTTACGACTGATTTCAGGAGCCCCATTTAAAGAAGAAGAGATTATGGAACATTATAGGAAGTCATACAAACCAATATATGTTATGGTAGATATATACCAATATCATCACAAAGAGATCAAGGAAGACTTAATAAATGCTTCCAGAGAGTTTCAGATCAAAAATATACCTGTAGTGATTATTGCTGCGGCAAGAAAGAATGAGTGGGAGAATACTGGAGGAAAAGATGGATTGGTATTTGTTCACTATGAGGAAATAAAGCTTAATCCTCTTCATGATGAAGAAATAGAGGGGATTATACGTGTTCTAGAAAATAATAATAGTCTTGGAAGACTGGCTAAATATCCTACTTATGAAGAAAAAGTTAGAGAATTCAAAGAAAAGGCTAAAAGACAGCTTTTGGTAGCTATGCGAATGGCAAGAGAGGAAGAAGAAGGAAAGCCCTTTGAAGAAAAGATTATAAATGAGTATAGAAATTTAAGGAAGGATGCCGAAAAAGCAGGAGAATCATATCTTTATACTTGTTTTCTTTTTGCCTATGGGATATTAACCCCAATGAATCTCCTTAAAAATACTGTTGGTTCTGAGAGCTTGGGAAATTTTAAAGAAGATATTTTAAAACCAGCATACAATATAATAATTACCCATAATGAAGACTGGATGAAGAAATTTCTCCGCCCAAGACACTCTTTGATTGCCGAGATTATAATGAAAAATGAGTTGAGTGATATGCAGGTAATAAAAGAAAAGATAGGAAGATTCATTGATGCAATAGATATTCTTAAAAGAAGAGAACGATATATTGCTGTGGGACTTTTGAAAAGATTGATTTCTAATGACAATATAAATGGAAAAGAATTAGTAAAGGATATTTTAAAAAAGTATTATCAGAAGATAAAGAAGATAAAATTTCGGGCATTGATTGAAAAAATAGATATAGAATTACTTAGATGGAGCCTTATGCATTATGAATTAGAGGAGTATAAAGAAAGCAAGGAATGTCTTGAGGGTGTTTTAAAGATAGACCCCAAAAATCCAAGCAATAATTATTATTATGCCCTTGTTTTAAGTAAGCTCTATCCTTCTCCAAGTCAAGAGGTGGAAGAAAAGATTACTGATCACTTTAAAAAGGCTTATAATGGAGGGTTTAAAGACCCTCAATTGTTTTTTGTATATGGAAATTTTCTAAGACGGAGAGACAAGCTTAAAGAAGCTATTAAAATACTTAAGGAAGGTAAAATATTATATCCAGATAATGAAAAGATAAGGAATGAATACGAGAACGTTCAACGGAGTATTATTAAAGGTTGCCAGAAACGCAGTCCTGGTGATATCAAGGCTATATGGAATAATGCCTCAATATATGAAGCTAAAGAAAATCTTCCAAAAGCTTTAGAGTGTTACCAAAGAATTCTCTCGGTCAAACCAAACCATGAAGCAGCCTTACAGAAATGTGCTGATATTTTACAGGCCCAAGAGAGATATGAAGAGGCAGTCAAGTATCTTCAAAATTATATAAAGATTCACAATAAGAAAGATGTTTGTGCTGCTAAAGCAAGAAATGACCTAGCCATTATCATTGTAAAAACTGGCTGCAATGATTATGAAGAGGCCGAAAGGCTTTGGAAAGAGTCTATTGATATATATCCACAATTTGCTTGGTCATATATAGAATTAGGCAAATTTTATTATAGCTTAAAGGATTTTAGAAGGGCCGTAAGCTATCTCCAAAAAGGGAAAGTGTGGGCTGAATTTAAATCTATTATTGAAGCTAGAGAAAAAGCAGAGTTGATTTTGGATGAAATACACAGAGAGATTGGAAAGGATAAATTTGAAAAGTTACTTATTAAGATTCAGAAAGATAAAGATTATTAAAAAAAAGGGGATAAGATTACACCTCTTACCCCTTCTATTTTATGGTGTTAAGTTTTTCAACTTAACAATTATAATTTATACTTTAAATAAAACATTTGTCAAGAAAAATTTTTTTACCATAAAACTTATGAAGGTAGATGAAAAAGATATGTGATCTTAATGAGTCAGGTTTTATAAAGGCGATTATCATGAAGCCAAGAATAATTCTATACGACGAGCCAACAACCGGCATAGACCCACCAACTGCTTATGGAATAA